>NZ_BAAAMU010000081.1:0-46980 GCF_039529435.1 Nonomuraea maheshkhaliensis | reverse complement strand
GGCGGCTCCGCGCGGGGCGCCATCGCGGGGACGGTGCTGATGGCGCTCTCGGTCGCCGCGCTGGCCGCCACGGCGGACCTCCGCGGCGCCGCGGGGCTGGTGAGCGCCGGGCTGGCCTACGTCGCGCTCTTCGTGGGTCTCGCGGTGGCGGGCGTGCTGTGCCTGGAGATGACGCACAATGCGGTCACCGCCGCCGAGCGCACCACGGTCACCTCGACCAGTTCGCTGTCCCTCCAGGGCGGCGGGGCCGCGGCCAACCTGGCGCTCGGCGCCCTGGCCGCCCAGGCCGGCCTGCCGGTGGCGTGGGGGATCACGGCGGCGGTGGCGCTGGTCTCGGTGCTGGTGTTCGTCCGGATGCCCCTGATCGGGGTGGTCACGAACTCCAGTCCAGATCAGGTCCTACCGGCACGATCCGGCTCGGGTTGATGCCGGGCTGGGTGAGGTAGTAATGACGCTTGATCTGGTCGAAGTCGGTGGTTTCGCCGAAGGCCGGGATGGCATGCAGCCGGCGCGCGTACGCCCAGAGCGCCGGATAGTCCACCAGCCGGCGGACCGAGCACTTGAAGTGCGTGTGATAGACGGCGTCGAACCTGGCCAGACTCGTGTAGAGGCGCACATCGCTGTCGGTGAGCGTGTCGAAGAGGTGCTCCGACCCGGCCAGGCGCACCTCCAGGAAGTCGAGGGTGGTGAACACCCGCGCGACCGCCTCCTCGTACACCTGCTGGTCACGGGAGAAGCCGGCCTCGTAGACCGCGTTGTTGAGGCCGTGGTAGAGGCGGTCGTTCATGATGTCGATGTCGGGGCGCAGGCGTTCCGGATAGAGGTCGGGGGAGGTCCCCCATGACGTCTCCAGGTCGAGGGTGATCTGGGGGAAGTCGTTGGTGACGATCCGCTTGTCCTGGGTGTCCCAGACGCAGGGGACGGTGTAGCGGCCCGTGTAACCGGGGTCGGTGGCGAGGTAGAGCTCCGACAGATATTCCGGGTCGCCGCCAGGGACGCGCCAGCCCTTCTCGTCCCTGATGGGGTCCACGATCGTGACGTCCAGCAGCTCCTCCAGGCCGAGGAGCGCGCGGACGATCAGCACCCGCTGGGCCCACGGGCAGGCGTAGGAGGCGTAGAGCCGGTAGCGGCCGGGCTCGGGCGGGCCCAGGCGATCGGTGAAACGGTTGGGCTGCCGGACGAAGCGGCCATCGGCGTCGAACTCGCGGCTCGGCTTCATGACCCCAGTAGAACACGATTCGGGCACAGAACTATATTCGGGCGTGTGGCGAAATTTGTGGTGACACCCTCGAACGCGGCGCAGCGGGAGGCGTGGGTAGGCGGGACGATCCCCGGCGTCGAACGGGTACGGCCGGGAGTGTGGTCGGTCCCGGTGCCGATCCCGATCAACCCCCTCCGGTACGTGCTGGTCTACGTCCTCGAACTGCCCGACGGCGTGGCGATCATCGATGCCGGCTGGAACACCGACGAGGCGTACGACGCGCTCGTCGCGGGCCTGGGCGTGGCCGGGTACGCGATCACCGACGTCAAGGGCGTGCTCGTCACCCACATCCACCCCGACCACTACGGCCTGGCCGGACGGGTCCGCGAGATGTCCGGCGCCTGGATCGCGCTGCATCCCGCGGACGCCCGCCTGGTGCGCGAACGTTACGACGACGCGGCCATCGACTCCCTCGTCCAGCGCGAGCGGTCGCTGCTGCAGCGCTGCGGCGTCCCCGAGCTGACCCTGGACGAGCTGGCGGGGGCGTCCATGATGATCAGGCACATGGTCTCGATGGCCAGGCCGGACCGGCTGGTCGAGGACGGTGAGGAGCTCGGCCTGCCCGGCTGGGACCTGCGGGCCGTCTGGACGCCCGGGCACTCGCCCGGCCACCTGTGCTTCGTCTCTCCCGAGCGCAAGGTGCTGTTCTCGGGTGACCACGTGCTGGCGAAGATCACGCCCATCGTGGCCGTGCATCCCCAGTCGGGGCCCAACCCGCTGGCCGACTACCTCGACTCACTGGCCGCCGTACGCAAGCTGGACGTGGACGAGGTGCTGCCCGCGCACGAGTTCCGCTTCCTCGAACTGGCCGAACGGGTGGACACCGTGATGGCGCACCACGACGAGCGGCTGGCCGAGATCGAGCGGGTGCTCGGCGCGGCAGGGGCGTCGTCGTGCTGGGAGGTGGCCACCCGGTTGACCTGGTCGCGGCCGTGGGAGACGATCCCGCCGTTCATGCGGCGCTCGGCCAACAACGAGACGCTGGCTCACCTGGCCTGGTTGGAGGCGAAGGGGCGGGTAGTGCGGCAGGCGGGGCAGCCGGACCTGTGGCTGAAGCCCTGAGGCGGTTATCGTACTCATACTAGAATGTTGTTCTCCTGCGCGGGAGGTTCGATGCTTCGGTTCGATGACAGGGTCGCGATCATCACGGGGGCCGGGCACGGCCTCGGCAGGTCACACGCCCTCCTGCTGGCCGAGCGGGGCGCCAAGGTCGTGGTCAACGACCTCGGCGGCGCGCTCGACGGCACGGGCGCCTCGACGGGGCCGGCCGCCGAGGTCGCCGACCTCATCACGAAGAACGGCGGCCAGGCGGTGGCCAACGCCGACGACATCTCCACGCCCGAAGGGGCCAGGGCCGTCGTCCAGGCGGCCGTGGACGCGTTCGGCAAGGTCGACATCGTCGTCAACAACGCGGGCATCCTGCGCGACAAGTCGTTCGGGAAGATGACGGTCGAGGAGTTCGACGCGGTGCTTGCCGTGCACGTGCGCGGCTCCTACCTGGTCAGCCAGGCCGCCTACCCGCTGATGAAGGCGGCCGGTTACGGGCGCGTCGTCAACACCTCCAGCCCGGCAGGGCTGTTCGGGAACTTCGGGCAGGCCAACTACTCCACCGCCAAGATGGGCCTGGTCGGCCTGACGAAGACGATCGGCATCGAGGGCGCGCGCAATGGCATCAAGGCCAACGCGATCGCCCCCGTCGCCTGGACCCGGATGACGGAGGCGCTGCTGCCGGCCGAGTTCGAGGCGAAGTTCACGCCCGAACGGGTCAGCGCGCTGGTCGCCTATCTCGTGCACGAGTCGTGCGAGGCCAGCGGCGAGGTCTTCACCGTCGGCGGCGGGCGGGTGGCGCGGGTGTTCGTGGCCGAGGGGCCCGGCTGGAAGGCCGACGACGTCACGCCCGAGGCGATCGAGGCCAACTGGGAGGCGGTCATGGCCGAGCAGCCGTACGTGCTGACGGCCGGCGACTCGATGAAGGCGATGCTCTGAAGAGACCGCCCCGAGAGTGTGGTGGCTGTTAACGAGGCGGTAACGGTATCGCGGCCGGTCGCGGCGCTCTGACCGGGCCGTCGCCGTCCGCGACGATCTGACTGCGCCGCGGTCGCGGACCACCTCCACGTGCCGCCGCGTCGGGCTCCGCCGCAGGTGAAGCCGCTTTTTCCGGGCGCCGGTCCCTTGACAGGGGCCGGTGCTCGGCACGTCCGCCCGATGTCGGAAATGTCGATACGAACGGGTTGGAACGCCGCCTTTGTTCGATCTCCGGCGGAAGTTGGGGGAGTTTGGTCGATTATCACTCTTGATTTGCCGCATCGGTGATCTTATTGTCGCGGCATGACCCCCCTGCCGGGCTCTGCCGGCGACGTGCTGACGCTGATCAGTGCGGGCTCCGCGACGACCCGTTCCGACCTGGCGAAGCTGACCGGCCTGGCCAGATCCACGATCTCCCAGCGCGTCGACGCGCTGATCGAACGCGGACTCGTCGAGGAGACCGAGAGCGGCGAGTCCACCGGCGGCCGGCCGCCGCGCCAGCTGCGCCTGCACACCGAGGAGCACGCCTTCGCCGGCGTGGACCTCGGCGCCACGCACTGCCGGGTGGCGCTGATGGACATCTCGGGCGAGGTGCTGGCCGAGTGCGAGGACGGGCTGCTGATCGGGGAGGGCCCCGAGACGGTGCTCGCCCACGTGGACCAGCGGCTCGACCACCTGCTCGACCGGGTCGGACGGCCGCGCTCGGCGCTGCGGGCCATCGGCATCGGCGTGCCGGGGCCGGTGGAGTTCGCCACCGGACGGCCGAACAACCCGCCGATCATGCCGGGCTGGAACGACTACCCCGTCCCCGAGTACTTCGACGGCGTCGAGGTCCTGGTGGACAACGACGTCAACGTGATGGCGCTGGGTGAGCACCGCAACGCCTTCCCCGGCGCCAGCCACCTGCTGTTCGTCAAGGTCGGCACCGGCATCGGCTGCGGCATCATCGCCGAGGGCACGCTCCACCGGGGGGCCCAGGGCTCGGCCGGCGACATCGGGCACATCCGGGTCAGCGGCCACGACGACGCCGGCTGCCGGTGCGGCAACAGCGCCTGCCTCGAAGCCGTGGCCGGTGGGGCCGCGATCGCGCGGAGGCTGAGCGAGCTGGGCCTGTCGGCCGAGTCGGGAGGCGACGTGGTGGCGCTCGTCCAGGCGGGCGACACCCAGGCGCTGCGCCTGGTCAGGGAGGCCGGCCGGCTGATCGGCGAGGTGCTGGCCGGCCTGGTCAACTTCTTCAACCCCGAGGTCATCGTCATCGGCGGCGCGCTGTCGCGGGTGCACGAGCATCTGCTGGCCGGGATCAGGGAGACGGTCTACCGCAGATCGCTGCCGCTGGCCACGCACCATCTGTCCATCACGCCGAGCCGTACCGGCATCAATGCCGCCGCGCTCGGCGCCGGAATCCTAGCGATCGAGCATTACCTGTCACCCGACAACATCAACCGCATCGTCAACGCCTGAAAGGGACTTCCCGATGCTGGTCATGAAGGGCATCGTCAAGCAGTTCCCCGGCGTGCGCGCGCTGGACGGGGTCGATCTGGACGTACGCGCGGGCGAGGTCCACTGCCTGCTCGGCCAGAACGGCGCCGGAAAATCCACCCTGATCAAAGTGCTCGCCGGAGTGCACCAGCCGGACGAGGGCACCATTTTGTTCAACGGGAGCGAAGTACGTCCCGGGAGCCCCATCGACGCCATCAAACTCGGCTTCGCCACCATCTACCAGGAACTCGACCTGGTCGACGGGCTCACCGTGGCCGAGAACATCTTCCTCGGCCACGAGCACGCCCGCCTGGGCTTCGTCAACAGAGGCGAGGGCCGGCGCGCCGCGCGCGAGGT
The DNA here is from genome assembly GCF_039529435.1 of Nonomuraea maheshkhaliensis. Classification (NCBI taxonomy): domain Bacteria; kingdom Bacillati; phylum Actinomycetota; class Actinomycetes; order Streptosporangiales; family Streptosporangiaceae; genus Nonomuraea; species Nonomuraea maheshkhaliensis. The sequence continues at coordinate 41,858 of NZ_BAAAMU010000081.1, read as the reverse complement.
GCTCGAACGCCTGGGTCACCCCGAGATCCGCCCGTCGGCCGAAGTCGGGCGGCTGTCGCCGGCGGCCAAGCAGGTCGTCTCGATGGCCCGCGCGCTCTCGCACGACGCGCGCCTGATCATCATGGACGAGCCGTCCGCCGCCCTCGCCCACGACGAGGTGGCCAACCTCTTCCGCATCATCCGCGAGCTCACCGCCCAGGGTGTGGCCGTGGTCTACATCTCCCACCGCCTGGAGGAGATCCGCGAGATCGGCGACCGGGTCACGGTGCTGAAGGACGGCCGTACGGTCGCCGTCGGCCTGTCCGCGAGCCAGACCCCGACCACGCAGATCGTCTCCCTGATGACGGGCAGGAACGTCGAGTACGTCTTCCCGCCCAGGGGCGGCCGCGAGCCGGGCGAGGAGGTGCTGCGGGTGGAGAACCTCACCTCGCCCGGCGTCTTCTCCGACGTCTCGTTCTCTGTGCGGGCGGGCGAGATCGTGGGCCTGGCCGGGCTCGTCGGCTCGGGCCGCTCGGAGATCCTCGAAGCCGTGTACGGCGCCCGCCCCGCCTCCGGCCGCGTCCTGCTCGAAGGCCGCCCGGTGCGCCGCGGCGTCGTCGGCACGGTCAAGCGAGGCATGGGCCTGGCCCCCGAGGAACGCAAGGCCCAGGCCCTGCTCCTCGACCAGAGCGTGACCGCCAACATCACGCTGGGCACCCTGCCGGGCTTCTCCAAGTTCGGCTGGATCGACCGCAAACGTGAGCTGGACGAGGCCAAGCGCCTTTCCGAGATGCTCGACATCCGGCCACCCGACCCCGAACGCCCGATCCGCACCCTGTCGGGCGGCAACCAGCAGAAGGCCGTGCTCGCCCGCTGGCTGCTCGGCGGCACCAAGCTGCTCCTGCTCGACGAGCCGACCAGAGGCGTGGACGTGGGCGCGAGGGCCGAGCTGTACGCGGTCATCCACGACCTGGCCGAGCAGGGCATCGGCGTGCTCCTGGTCTCCAGCGAGGTGCCCGAGGTGCTCGGCCTGGCGGACCGGGTGCTGGTGCTGCGCGAAGGGGTCGTCATCCACGAGGGCGAGGCCGAAGGGCTGGACGAGCACCGCGTACTGGACATGATCATGAATGGGAGGGCGGCGTGATGAGCGAGCCCACGACGGACCGGCCCCCGGGGAAGACGGCCGCCCTGTCACTGCCGTCGATCCGCGGCGTCGGAGAGATGCGCCACCTCGGCCTGTTCGGCGCGCTGGCGCTGCTGGTCGTGGTCGGCCTGGTCACCCGGCCGGACAACTTCGCGACCGCCTCCAACCTGGTCAGCATCCTGTCGCTGGCGGCCACCATCGGCGTGATCACGGTCGGGGCCACGTTCGTCATCATCGGCGGGGGCATCGACCTTTCGGTGGGCGCGGTCATGGCGCTGGCCTCGGTGTGGGCGACGACGTTGGCCACGCAGTCGTACGGGCCGGTGGTGATGGGGATCTGCGCGATCCTCGTCGGCACCGGGGCGGGGCTGGTCAACGGGTGGCTGATCGCCTACGGGCGGCTGGTGCCGTTCATCGCCACGCTGGCCATGCTGGTGGCCGCGCGCGGCCTGGCGCAGCGCATGTCCGACCGCAAGACGCAGCTGATCCAGTCCGACAACGCGGCCATCGTGGATCTGTCGACCACTCGCGTGGCCGGCATCCCGCTGCTCGTCTACGTCTTCGCCTTCGTCGTGATACTCGGGTGGGTGCTGCTCAACCGCACGACGTTCGGGCGGCGCACCTACGCGGTCGGCGGCAACCCCGAGGCGGCCCGCCTGGCCGGCATCGACGTGCGCAGGCACACGATGCTGCTCTACGCCCTGTCCGGGCTGTGCTGCGGCATCGCGGCCATTCTGATCATGGCGCGCACCACCACCGGCTCGTCCACCCACGGCGACCTGTACGAGCTCGACGCGATCGCCGCGGTGATCATCGGCGGCACGCTGCTCACCGGAGGGCGAGGCACGATCATGGGCTCCATCCTGGGCCTGCTGATCTTCACCCTCATCACCAACCTGTTCATCCTCAACGGCCTCAACACCAGCGACCAGCTGATCGCCAAGGGCCTGATCATCGTCGTCGCCGTCCTTCTCCAGCGGCGGAACCTGAAGGAGAGAGCACCATGAGTGACAACGTCGCCCGCAGGGGATTCCTCGTCGGCGGTCTCGGCGGAGCCGTTCTCTTAGCGACCGGCTGCACCAGCAACGAGCCCGCGGCCGCTCCGTCGAGCGCGGCCCCGGCTCCGGCCCAGGCGACCGGCGGCAACGACCAGCCGGGCACCAAGGTCGTGATCGGATTCTCGGCCCCGGCCGCCGACCACGGCTGGATCGCGGCCATCGCCAAGAACGCCGAGAGCGCCGCCAAGCAGTATTCCGACATCGAGTTCAAGCCCGTCGAGCCCACCAACGACATCAACCAGCAGATCTCCGCGGTCGAGTCGCTGATCGCGGCCAAGGTGAACGCGCTGGTGATCCTGCCCAACGACGGCCAGCAGCTCAACCAGGTCGCGCTGCAGGCCACCGAGGCGGGCATCCCGGTGATCAACCTTGACCGCATCTTCCCCGACAAGCTCGCCTACCGGACCTGGATCGGCGGCGACAACTACGGCATGGGCGTGGCCGCCGGCCACTACATCGGCAAGGAGCTCAAGAGCAAGAACGTGGCGAACCCCGTGATCGTCGAGATCCAGGGCATCGCCACGCTGCCCCTGACCCAGGACCGCAGCAAGGGCTTCGCCGACGCGCTCAAGACGTACGGGTTCAAGGTCACGGCCCAGCAGGACGCCCAGTTCACCGTCGAGACCGGCAACGAGGTGGCCACCTCGCTGCTCCAGGCGCACAAGAAGATCGACGCGCTCTGGAACCACGACGACGACCAGGGCGTGGGCGTGCTCGCCGCGATCAAGGAGGCGAACCGGAACGAGTTCATCATGGTCGGCGGCGCGGGTTCGCTGAACGCGATGAAGGAGATCCAGTCGGGCACGTCCGTGCTCAAGGCGACGGTCACCTACAGCCCGACCATGGCCTCCTCGGCGATCAAGCTGGCGCGTCTGATAGCACAGGGGAAGGGCATGAGTGATCTGGTGGAGAACCAGGTTCCCCAGTCGATCACACTCGCGTCCGAGACCATCACCAAGGACAACGTCGAGAAGTACCTGGCGCTCGGCTTCGAGTCCTGATCCTGATCGGGGGTTGCATGTCAGACAGAACCACCATCGGCGTGGGCATGGTCGGCTACGCCTTCATGGGCCGTGTCCACTCCCAAGCCTGGCGAAGCGTGGGCGCCTTCTTCGACCTGCCGCTGGCACCGCGCATGGCGGTGCTCTCCGGCAGGTCCAAGGAGCGCACCGAGGCGGCCGCCGCGCAGCTCGGCTGGGACGCCGTCGAGACGGACTGGAGAGAGCTGGTCAAGCGCGACGACGTGCAGATCGTCGACATCTGCACGCCGGGCGACTCCCACGCCGAGATCGCCATCGCCGCGTTGCAGGCCGGCAAGCACGTACTCTGCGAGAAGCCGCTGGCCAACACCGTGGCCGAGGCCGAGGCCATGGTGGCGGCCGCCGCCGTGGCTCCGGGCAAGAGCATGGTGGCCTTCAACTACCGGCGGGTGCCCGCGATCGCGCTCGCCCGCCGGTACGTCGAGGAGGGCCGGATCGGCGAGATCAGGCACGTACGCGCCGCGTACCTGCAGGATTGGATCGTCGATCCGGAGTTCCCGCTGGTCTGGCGGCTGCAGAAGGACAAGGCGGGCGCCGGCGCGCTGGGTGACATCGGCTCGCACATCGTCGACGCCGCCCAGTTCATCACCGGCCAGAACGTGGTGGGCGTGTCCGCGCTGACGGAGACGTTCATCAAGGAGCGGCCGCTGGCTGCGGAGTCGGCGGGGCTGGGCGCCACCGGCTCCTCCGCCCGCGGCACCGTCACCGTCGACGACGCCGCGCTGTTCATCGGCCGGCTGTCGGGCGGCGCGGTGGCCTCCTTCGAGGCCACCCGCTTCGCCAACGGGCGCAAGAACGCGATGCGCATCGAGATCAACGGCTCGCGCGGCAGCCTGGCCTTCGACTTCGAGGCGATGAACGAGCTCTGGTACAGCGCCGACGGCGGCGGCTTCGAGCGCATCCTGGTCACCGAGCCCGACCACCCGTACGTCGGCGCCTGGTGGCCGCCCGGCCACGGACTCGGCTACGAGCACACTTTCACCCACGAGATCAAGGACTTCCTGGAAGCGGTCGCCACCGGAGCCGACCCGACGCCCTCGTTCGCCGACGGGCTGCGGGTGCAGCGGGTGCTGGAGGCGGTCGAGCGCAGCGCGGCTGAGGGCAGCCGCTACACGGACGTGGAGGACTGATGAGACCAGTCACGCTGTTCACGGGACAGTGGGCCGACCTGCCCTTCGAGGAGGTGTGCAGGCTGGCGGCCGAATGGGGCTACGACGGCCTGGAGATCGCCTGCTCGGGTGACCACTTCGACGTGGCCCAGGCTGTGTCGGACCCGTCGTACGTGGAGCAGAAGCGCGCGCAACTGGACAAGCACGGCCTGAAGGTATGGACGATCTCCAACCACCTCGTGGGCCAGGCCGTGTGCGACCATCCCATCGACGAGCGGCACAAGGCCATCCTCCCGGCGCGCATCTGGGGCTCGGGCGACCCCGAGTCCGTGCGCCAGGCGGCGGCCGAGGACCTGAAGAACACCGCCCGCGCCGCCGCGCTGCTCGGCGTGGACACCGTGGTGGGCTTCACGGGCTCGTCGATCTGGCACACGGTCGCGATGTTCCCGCCGGTGCCCGCCTCCATGGTGGACGCCGGCTACCAGGACTTCGCCGACCGCTGGAACCCGATTCTCGACGTCTTCGACGAGGTCGGGGTGCGTTTCGCGCACGAGGTGCACCCGAGCGAGATCGCCTACGACTACCACACCACCGTGCGCACCCTGGAGGCCATCGGCCACCGGCCCGCGTTCGGCCTCAACTGGGACCCGTCCCACATGGTGTGGCAGGACATCGACCCGGTCGGGTTCATCCTCGACTTCAAGGACCGCATCTACCACGTGGACTGCAAGGACACGCGGGTCCGGGTCGGCGACGGCCGCAAGGGCCGCCTGTCGTCGCACCTGCCGTGGGCGGACATGCGCCGAGGCTGGGACTTCGTCTCGACCGGCCGCGGCGACGTGCCGTGGGAGGACTGCTTCAGGGCGCTCAACTCGATCGGGTACGAAGGGCCGATCTCGATCGAGTGGGAGGACGCGGGGATGGACCGGCTGGACGGGGCCAAGGAGGCGCTGTCCTACATCCGCACCCTCAACTCCATCACCCCGCCGACCACGGCCTTCGACGCGGCCTTCTCGACCACGTAGCAGCCGTTCTGTGCGCCCCTCGGCCCCCTGGGCCGGGGGGCGTATCCTTTCACCGCCGCCACGGCGATGAAAGGATAACGACTGGTATTTGGGGGGAATCGCCTGTTTGCTCCAGTTTTCCTGATGTCAGTCCATGATGACGATCTGGCGGAGGACCTCGCCGCCGCGCAGTGCGGCCACCGCGTCGTTGAGGTCGGCGAGGCGGATTCTGGCGCTGATCATGGATTCCAGGTCGAGCAGGCCCGTCTTGTGCAGCTTGGCGAAGTACGGGAAGTCGTGGCGGACGTCGGCCTCGCCGTACAGGCTGGACAGCAGGTTCTTGCCTTCGAAGAGGAGGCTGAAGGCGGAGATGGACACCATGTCGTCCATCGCCCCGGCCCCGACCACGATGACGTCGCCGCCCGCGCGGGTGAGCTGCCAGGCGCTCTGGATCGTGGCGGACTTGCCGACGACCTCGAAGCCGTAGTCGAAGCCTCCGCCGCCCGTGAGCTCGTTCAGAGCCTCCGGGGCCTGCTCAGGAGTCACCGCGTGGGTCGCCCCGACCTTCTTGGCGAGGGCGTGCTTGGACTCCAGCGGGTCCACCGCGAGGATCGTCCTGGCACCGGAGACGCGGGCGCCCTGGATGACGGACAGGCCGACGCCGCCGCAGCCGATCACCACGACCGTGGAGCCCGGCCGCACCTTCGCGGTGTTGATCGCGGCGCCGACGCCGGTCGTGATGCCGCAGCCGATCAGGGCCGCCGCCTCCCAGGACACGTCCTCGTCGATCTTGATCGCGCCCTGCCAGGGCACGATGATCTCCTCCGCCCAGGTGCCGCACCCGGCCATGCCGAAGACCGTCGCGTCGTCGCCGCCGAGGCGGAAGTTGCCCTTGGAGAAGGACTCGATGACGTACTTCATGCACAGGTACGGCTGCCCGCCCACGCACAGCTCGCACTCCTGGCAGGCGGGCCGCCAGGAGATGACCACGTGGTCGCCTGGTTTGACCGAGCTGACGTGCTCGCCCACCTCGACCACCTCGCCGGCGCCCTCGTGGCCCGGGATGAGCGGCACGGGTTGCGGCAGCACGCCGGTCATGGCCGACAGGTCCGAGTGGCAGACGCCCGTGGCTCTGATCCGCACGCGTACGTCGGTCGGCCCGACGGGGGCCAGGGTGACGTCGTCCCGGATGTCGAGCTTGTCGTTGCCTACGGCGTGCAGGATCGCGGCGCGCATGGGGTTCCTCCTCGTGCCTGGGCTATTCCTCGAGGGACAGAGCGGCTTTCGGGCAGGACCTGACCGCGTGGCGGACGCGGTCCTGCGTCTCGGGGGGTGGTTGCGGGAGCAGGATGTGCAGCTGGTCGTCGTCGTCCAGCTCGAACACCTCCGGCGCGAGCCCCGTGCACACGGCGTTGGCTTCGCAGACCAGCTCGTCCACCTTGACCTTCATGTGAGCCTCCTGTGATCCCATGAGACCACTTTGGTGCGCTCGACGACGTACGCAACCCGTTTGAGGCCGGTTTTCTCCACGTACGGACGCAGGAGTTCGTCCGGTACGCCGGGTGTCATCCTGCGGGCGATGGTCATGCCGATGTCCATGACGCGGTCGCGGTCGTCGACCCTGCGGGCGGTGCCGTACACCAGGACGCCGCGCAGCTGGTCGTAGTCGTCGCCGGTCTCGACCAGGCAGCTCACCCGGGGGTCGCGGGACAGGTTGCGGGCCTTCTGCGCCTTCGCGTAGGTCCAGAAGGCGATCTCCCCGCCCGCGAGGCCGTAGAACATGGTCACCAGGTGCGGGGTGCCGTCGGCGTTGATGGTGGCCAGCTGCACCTTGCGCGAGCTCTCCAGGAAGGCGGTGACGTCGTCGTCCGACATGGCGATGCGTGCGCGCTGATTCACGTGCCAAGTAGAACAGGTTGCAGAACGGCCCGGCAAGAGCTCGCCGGAATGTTATTCGGTTCGGCTAGGGTGCATGCCTATGTCGATGCCGTCAGAGCTGCTGCACGCGGCCAAGCACGCCAAGGGATTCATGCCGCAGGACGAGGGCCTGGCCCTGTTCGAGGCGGCCTGCCGGTACGGCAAGCTCGGCCCCATCTGCGAGATCGGCACCTACTGCGGCAAGTCGGCGATCTACCTCGGCGCGGCGGCGCGGAAGTCCGGCTCGGTGGTCGTCACCGTGGACCACCACCGCGGCTCCGAGGAGATCCAGCCGGGCTGGGCGCACCACGACCCGTCGCTGGTGGACCCGCGTTTCGGCAAGATGGACTCACTGCCGACCTTCAGGGCCACGATCGCCGCCGCCGGCCTGGAGGAGGAGGTGATCGCCGTCGTCGGCAGGTCCGAGCGGGTGGCCGCGCTCTGGAGCACGCCGCTGGCCATGCTGTTCATCGACGGCGGCCACTCCGAGGAGCCGGTGACCCGCGACTACGAGGGCTGGGCGCCGCACGTCATGACGGGCGGGGCGCTGGTCTTCCACGACATCTATCCCGATCCGGCCGACGGCGGGCAGGCGCCGTTCCAGGTCTATCGGCGGGCGCTGGCGTCGGGGGCGTTCGAGGAGGTGTCGGTGACCGGGTCGCTGCGGGTGCTTGAGCGGGTCGGGTCAGGAATTTGACGGGGTCAGCAGCGGTGGCGGCGGTTCCAGGAGCGGCGGATCTGCGACTGCCAGCGCTGGAAGTCCTCGTGCGTGTGCGCCTCGTGCCCGAGCGCGATGAGCGCCTGATCCGTCCACGAGGCCGCCTCCTCCGGGTCGGTCCCGGCCAGGATCGGCACGGCCCGCGCGACGTGCGCGGGCAGCTCTCCCGAACGCAGCCGCGCGGCGACCGCGAAGGCGCACCCTTGGGCCAGGTACGCGCGGAACCCGTCGGCCCCCGCGTGCTCGGTCAGCCACCACAGCTCGTCGGCCTCGGCCCCGCCCGTGTACGTGGCCCCGAAGCCGACCCCGCTCCACAGGTCGGCCCGCCGCGGCGCGGGAAAACCGCCGATCCGCGTGGCCGCGTCGTCGGGGGAGGCGCCGTCGTGGTACCACAGCAGCCGCCCGAGCCCCTGGTCGAAGACCGCGCAGTGGGCCCTGGTGAGCAGATCGGGCATGGTCCGCTCGCCCACCAGGCGATCGGTCCTGGTCAGCGCCATCTGGAAGCCGAACCCGTCCACCGCCAGCCAGCGCAGCAGCGGATGGGCCCGGCGCGCGCCCCACACCGGGCGCAGCCGTAGGAGTGCGTACCCGCGGCCGGCGCCCAGGTAGGCGGCGTGGCGGTGATGCTGGGCGGGGCCGGCCAGTAGCTCGTGAAGGCGCCGGCCCCGGGTCAGGGTGAGCAGGTCGAGTACGGTGCAGGCGGCGGCCGCTCCCTCGTAGCCGAAGGGCCGCTGCTCGTGCGGGATCTCCTCGATCTTCTCTGTCTCGCGTGACATCACCGCGTTGTAGCCGAAGACGTACGAACTCTCGGCCTTCGTGAAGACCATCCGCGAAGGCCCGCCCCTGGACCGGAATCTCCGCCGGCCCAGATCGGACTCCAGCGGATCCTTGGCCAGGAATCTGCGCAACCCTCTGGCCCGCGACACCTGCGGCTCAGCCGCCGGATGGGTCCTGACCTGGTCCAAGAACGATGTTGTGCCCGTGTCGCCCACGCTTCCCCCGAAGACGCCTCGTACGGCCAGACACGAAGCTAGTAACCCCATTGCGCCGTTCGACGGCGGCGCACCGGTTGTCCCCGGCAAAGAACCGGCAAAAGCCCTTGTGCGCGGCTCAGGGACCTTCTTCGGCCGTCTGGGGAGGCACGCGTACGCCGGCGCACCCGCACACGTCAGGATCGAACACGGAGGTCCCCGCGATGTCGCGGAACAGCCCGGCCCCCGCCGAATACCCGGCCAGCGCGTCGGCCGCGAGGACGGTGGCGGCGGCGGTGTAGCCGGAGCGCTCGTGCGGGAAGTGCTTGCGGTTGACGAACTGCCAGCCGGTCCAGTACGAGCCGTCCTCGTGCCGCAGGTGCTGCATGTCCTGGAACAGCGCCAGCGCCCGTTCCCTGTCGCCCAGCGCGTCGAGCGCCAGCACCAGCTCGCACGTCTCCGCCCCTGTGACCCACGGCTGGTCGGAGACACACCGGATGCCGAGCCCCGGCACCACGAACGTGGCCCACTCGCGCTCCAGCAACTGCACCGCCTGCCGCCCGCGTACCGCGCCGCCGAGGACGGGGTAATACCAGTCCATGGAGAAGCGGCTCTTGTCGGCGAACGCCTCGGGGTGGGCGGCGAGCACGTGTGCCAGCCGGTCGGCGGCCAGCTCCCAGTGCGGCTGCGGGTCGCCCAGGTGGTCGGCGAGCAGCACGCCGCAGCGCAGCCCCTGGTGGATGGAGGAGCAGCCGGTGAGCAGCGCGTACGTCGAGGGCCTGCCGTGCGCGTCACGTTCCCAGACGATCTCGCCGCGCTCGGTCTGCAGCCCCGCCACGTAGTCGAGCGCGGCCTTGACCATCGGCCAGCTCTCCTCGGTGAGGCGCTGGTCGCCGGTGACGAGGTGGTGGTGCCACACGCCGGCGGCGACGTAGGCGGCGTGGTTGGTCTCGCCGCCCAGCTCCGTGGGCACGCCGCCGGCCAGCTTCATCGGCCACGAGCCGTCGGCGCGCTGGTGGCGGGCCAGCCAGGCGTAGCCGCGGCGTACCGGCTCCTCCAGTCCCGCCACGGTCATCGCCATCAGGCACTCGACGTGGTTCCAGGCGTCGACGTGGCCCTCGGGCCACGGCACGCCGCCGTCGTCCTGCTGGATCGCCGCGATGCTGGCCGCGGTCCTGGCGACCTCCTCGCGGGAGATCATGGCTTGCGGACGTAGAGGACCACGCTCTTGCCGATGAGCGGGTTGAGCAGGCTCTCGGCGATCCTGGTCGCGGCCGGGCGCTTCATGATGTCCCAGACCAGCAGCTCGTGGTACGCCTTCGCGAGGGGGTGGTCGTCGTTGTTGACGCCCACCGCGCACTTGATCCACCAGTAGGGGGCGTGCAGGCCGTGGGCGTGGTGGTGCGGGCCGATGGTGAACCCGACGGACTTCAGCTTGGCCGACAGCTCGGCCAGCGTGTAGATGCGTACGTGGCCGCCGGGGGCGGTGTGGTAGTCCTCGTCCAGCGCCCAGCAGATCCGCTCGGGCAGGAAGCTCGGCACGGTGATCGCGGCCGTGCCGCCCGGCTTGAGCACGCGGAAGATCTCCCGCATGGCCGCCATGTCGTCGGGGATGTGCTCCAGCACCTCGGCCGCGATGACCCGGTCGAAGGAGCCGTCCTCGAACGGCATGTCCAGGGCGGTGCCCTGGACGATCTCGCCGGACGCGCCCGCGGGCACCTCGCCCGCCTTGTCCATCGCCGCGAACATGGCCGACACACCGTCGAGCTCCGACTGGTCCATGTCGAACGCGATCACGTCCGCCCCCCTGCGCAGCACCTCGAACGCGTGCCGGCCGCCGCCGCAGCCGAGATCGAGCACGCGAACGCCGGGGCCCACGGGCAGCCGGGCGAAGTCCACGGTCAGCACTGGTCAGCCTCTCCTCTTGTGGTTCTCGATGGCCTCGTGGTACGCCTCGACGGTCTTCTTGGCCACGACGTGCCAGGTGTAGCGCTCCATGACCCGGTCGTATCCGGCCCTGCCCACCCGCTCGCGCTCCTCGGGCGAGTCGAGGAGGCGGCGCAGCGCCGCGGCCAGCTCCTCGGGGTCGCCGGGCGGCACCTGGACGGCCGCGTCGCCGACGACCTCGGGCAGCGCGCCCGTACGGCTGGCGACCAGGGGCGTGCCGCAGGCCATGTGCTCGACGGCCGGCAGCGAGAAGCCCTCGTAGAGCGAGGGCACGACCGAGATCTCGGAGGTGGCGATCAGCTCGCCGAGCTCGTCGTCGGAGATGCCGTGCACGAAGCGGACCCGTTCCTGCAGTGACAGCTCCTGCACGAGCTGCTCGGTCGGGCCGCCGGGGGTGGGCCTGCTGACGACGGTGAGCTGCACCTCGCGCTCGGTGGCCAGCTTGGCCACGGCCCGCAGCAGCGTCGCGACGCCCTTCATGGGCGAGTCCGCGCTGGCCACGGCCACGATCGAGCCCTTGCGCTTCGGCTTGTCCGCGCGCGGGTGGAAGTAGCGGGTGTCCACGCCCAGCGGGATCAGGCGCATGTTGGCCTGGGGGACGTTGAAGTCGCGGTGGATGTCGGCCAGCGACGACTCGCTGACGGTCAGGATGGGGCTCAGCCGGGGCGCGACGCGGGACTGCATCTTGACGAAGCCGTACCAGCGGCGCATGGTCAGCTTCTTCGCGCCCTTGGCGGCTTCGAGCTCGATCCGCCGGTCCACGCTGATGGGGTGGTGGATGGTGCCGACCACGGGAAAGAGCTTCTGGATGCCGAGCAGGCCGTAACCGAGGGTCTGGTTGTCCTGGACGACGTCGAAGTCGCCGACCCGCTTCTTCAGCTCGCGGTGGGCCCGCAGGGTGAAGGTCAGCGGCTCGGGGAAGCCGGCCGTCCACATGGTGCCGACTTCCAGCCAGTCGATCCAGTCGCGGTATTCGTGCAGCTTGGGCGTTCTGAACGGGTCTTCGTCGCGGTAGAGGTCGAGACTGGGGACCTCCCGCAGGATGACGCCCTCGTCCAGCTCGGGGTAGGGCTGACCGGAGAACACCTCGACGTGGTGGCCGAGCGCGACCAGCTCCCTGCTGAGATGGCGGAGATAGACGCCCTGGCCGCCGCAGGTGGGCTTGCTGCGGTAGGACAGAAGCGCGATCCGCAGCCTTCGCTCCACGGACACCCCTTTCGCCGCCGGTAAGGCCCTGAGGCGGGCGTGTACCGTGAAAGATGACCTTAGTCCGAGAAGGCTACCATTCGGTAGATCGGGTGGAATTGTTCACAACGGCCGCCACAGGCCGTGCGAACTGCGACGTTGCTGTAACCGAGCGTGGTTCGGTGGAACGTGTTCTAGGTCGGTGGATGTGCTATCTAGGCGCTTAGCTGTACATTCCCGTCCCAAAGGGATGGGGTAGGCGAAAGTTGGAGGACCCCTTGGCCAGGCGCGCTCTGATCACCGGCATCACCGGCCAGGACGGTTCCTATCTGGCGGAGCACCTGCTGGAGCAGGGGTATGAGGTGTGGGGCCTGGTCAGAGGCCAGGCGAACCCGCGCGTGTCGCGGATGCGCAAGCTGCTCACCGAGGTCCGGGTGGTGCGGGGCGACCTGCTGGACCAGGGGTCGCTGATCTCGGCCGTCGAGCGGGTGCAGCCCGACGAGGTCTACAACCTCGGCGCGATCTCGTTCGTGCCCATGTCGTGGGAGCAGGCCGAGCTCACGGCCGAGGTGACCGGGATGGGCGTGCTGCGGATGCTCGAAGCGATCCGGGTGTGCTCGGGCGTGTCGCGGGGCGGGAGCACGTCCGAACAGATCCGCTTTTATCAGGCTTCGTCCTCTGAGATGTTCGGCCAGGTCAGCGAGACGCCGCAGACCGAGGCCACCGCCTTCCATCCGCGCTCGCCGTACGGGGTGGCCAAGGCGTACGGGCACTTCCTGACGCAGAACTACCGCGAGTCGTACGGGATGTACGCCGTGTCCGGGATCCTGTTCAACCACGAGTCGCCGCGGCGCGGGGCCGAGTTCGTCACCAGGAAGGTCTCGCTCGGGGTGGCCCGCATCAAGCTGGGACTGGCCACCGAGCTGCGCCTGGGGAACCTGGAGGCGCGGCGCGACTGGGGGTACGCCGGCGACTACGTCAAGGCCATGCACCTCATGCTGCGGGCCGGCAAGCCCGAGGACTACGTGATCGGCACCGGGCGGATGAAGTCGGTCAGGGAACTGGTGGAGGCGGCCTTCACCGCGGCCGGGCTGGACTGGGAGCGGTACGTGGTGACCGACCAGACGCTGCACCGGCCGGCCGAGGTCGACCTGCTGTGCGCCGATCCCAAGAAGGCGCGGGCGCAGCTGGGGTGGGAGCCACAGGTGCCGTTCGACGAGCTGGTGGCGATGATGGTGGAGTCGGATCTGCGGCTGCTCACGGACGGCGGCGACCCGCACGACGAGGGCTCCTGGCCCTGATCGCAGCGGTTGCCGGCGTTTTGAGCGTCGTGCGCGCCGGCATGTCGAACGCCGCTCCGGCGTTGTGAGCGCCGCTACCGCTGCTGGGCGGCGCGGCGGTAGGCGCCAGGGGTGAGGCCGAAGCAGCGGGTGAACCAGCGGGTCAGATGGCTCTGGTCGGCGAAGCCCGTGGCCGCCGCCACCTCGCCGATCGGGGTGCCCGCGGCGATCAGGGCGCGGGCCTTCCTGAGGCGGAGCTGGCGCTGGTAGTCGCTGGGCGGCAGGCCGTACTCGGCCTGGAAGGCGCGGTAGACGGCGTACCGGCTGGCGCCGGCCGCGCGCGCCAGGTCGTCGATCGTCAGGTCGTCCGTCGGACGGTCGTGCAGGACCTGCCTGGCCCGCCTGGCCACCCGCTTCCCGGTGCTGTCGCCGGCCTTACTGCCGGGTTGCCGGGTCGCCGCTCGTCTGACGATGCTCGCGACCGCGGCCGTCAGCAACTCCTCGCGACGCAGGGCCGTCGCCGTCGTACCGCCGTCGAGGAGGGCCGCGTGCAGGGCGCGTAGTGCGTACGCCAATGCCGGATCGTCCACCACGGGGGAGTCGAAGAGCGGCAGGCCCGTACGGCGGCCGGTCGCGTCCGCCAGCGCGCCGGCCACCAGCTCGGGACCGAGGTGCACGATTCGATACGTGAAGCCGAGCGCGTCCGCGGCGTGGCCGTCGTGGGGGTCGTCCGGGTTGAAGGCCATGACCATGCCCGCCGCGCTCGTGTGCGCGCCGCCCCGGCAGCTGAACGACTGCGCGCCGGTCTCGGTCAGCCCGAAGGAGTAGGTCTCGTGGCTGTGCCGGTGGTAGACGTGCCGCTCGAAGTGGGCGTGCATGGCCTCGATCGGCCGGTCGGGCGACCGCCAGTAGCGGGACCAGTCGTGCGTCATGCCTCCATTCTCTATTGACAAGCAGATTTTTTACGTAAAAGATTGTTTTTGCGATGAGAGACGTCCTGTATCTGGAAGAGATCGAGCAGGCCGAGGCGCTGCTCAAGCCGCAACGCGTGGAGGTGCTGCGGCAGCTGGCCGAGCCGCGCACCTGCTCCGAGGTCGCCGAGCGGCTCGGGCAGACGCCGCAGCGGGTCTACTACCACGTCAAGCGGCTGGTCGAGGCCGGGCTGGTGGACCAGGTGTCCGAGCGCAGGGTGCGTGGCATCCACGAGGGCATCTACCAGGCGGGCGCGCGGTCGTACTGGCTGTCGCCGCGCCTGGTCGGCCGGATCGGGCTGCGCAAGGTTCGCGACGAGCTGAGCCTCGGCTACCTGCTCGACCTCATGGAGGAGGTCCAGGCCGACATCGCGGCCCTGGACAGGGCCGCGCCCGAGCTGCCGTCCATCGGACTGTCCGGAGAGATCCGCGTACGTCCGGACCAGCGGCAGGACTTCCTGAACGACCTGCAGCACACGTTGCGGGACCTTTTCACCCGGTACGGCGGCGCCGAGGGCGACGCCTTCAAGCTGGCCGTCGCCTGCTACCCCCAGACCGAGCCCACGCAAGGAGAGCGAGACGATGACTGAGCCCCTGATCGTGCGTGCCAACATCCCGGCGCCTGTCGAAGAGGTGCGCCGGGCGCTGACCGACCCCGACGTCCTGCGGGTCTGGCTGGCCGAGCACGTGGAGGTGGAGCTGCCCGACCGGTTCGCGTTCTGGGGACGTACGACGCCGGAGGGCGACGCGCCGCACCAGCGGCTGCTGCACGCCGACGAGCGCACGCTGCGCTTCGCGTGGCTGCTCGACGGCGAGGAGACCACCTCGGAGATCACGCTGGCACCGGACGAGACGGACGAACGGCGCACGGTGCTGACCCTGTCGCAGACGCACTTCGACTTCCAGGACGCCATGACGGGCAAGAGCATCCGGGGGGTGCTGCAGACGTACTGGTGCCAGGTGCTGACCATCCTCGCCGAGCACCTGGAGGGCCGCGAGCCCACGCCCATGCAGGACTTCACCTCGCCGGAGATGCGGGCCGAGGTCTCGATCGACGCCTCGCCGGAGGCGGTGTTCGAGTCGATCACCTCGTCGGAGGCGGTGACGAAGTGGTTCGGCTATCCCATCGAGATCGAGCCGTTCGTGGGCGGCCGGTACGCCATGGGCGGCTTGGAGAACAACCCCGACCCCGCGAAGGTGCTGGAGCTCGAACCCGGCCGCAAGCTCTCTGTCGACTGGGGCGAGACCGGGGTCGGCACGTGGGAGCTGGAGGGGTCGGAAGGGAAGACGCGGCTGACGCTGGTGCAGAGCGGGTTCGACCAGACGAATCCTCCCTATGCGGCGTGGGGCGGGTTCCTGTCGGGCGTCGCCGAGTTGCGGCGCTACCACGAGGTGGCCGACTGGCGGCCGATCCTCCGGGCGTAGGCGCACGAGCGTTCAAGACCCGGCCGGGGGAGGTGGGGGAGGGTGGTGGCCATGCGTTTCGATACCAAGATCGCCATCGTGGTGCGCGAGGACCTGGCCCCCTGGCAGCGCCTCAACGTCACCGCCTTCCTCGCCGGCGGCCTGGCCGGCGGGGTCACCGGGGCCATCGGCGAGCCTTACCAGGACGCGTCGGGGAACGCGTACCTGGCGCTGTTCCGGCAGCCTGTGCTGGTGTACGAGGGGGACCTGGGGGCGTTGCGCGGGGTCAGGGAGAAGGCGGTGGGGCGGGGGATGGACGTGGCCGTCTACGTCGAGGAGATGTTCAAGACCGGCCATGATGCGGACAATCGGGCGGTTGTGGCGAGGGTGCGGGGTGAGGAGCTGGACCTGGTGGGGGTGGCGGTGCATGGGGCGAAGAACGGGGTGGACAAAGTCCTGAAGGGCCTCCGCCTGCACTCCTGACCGACCCGTCGCGACCAACCCGCAGAACGTCGGGTCGTCAGAGCCCGCATCCATCCCAACCCCAGACCGACCGGCCCCAGGACCTCAAGCTGACCGGCCCGCAGAATCTCATGCCGCCCAGCCCCAGAACCTCAGAGTGACCAGCGCGCAAAGCTGGGAGTGGCCCAGCCCGGGCGACCAACCCCCCAGGACCTCTGACTGACCGGCGCGCGCAGAACCTTGGGCCGTCCAGCCCCGCGACCACCCCTCCCAAAACCCCAGACTGACCGAACCCCCAGAACCTCGGGCAGACCACCCCCACCCCCACCCCCGACCTCTGATCTCGAACAAGCCTTCGTTATCCACAGAATCCCGTTCGGCTCCCCCGCGCCCACCCCCGCCCACGCATCCTTACGCCATGAACCAGCCGCCAAGCCCCGGGCTCCCGCGAGAGACACCACCTTCGAGCATCGGCCCCAGGCCACCGTCCCTGACCCGACGTGCCGCCCGCATCACCCGCGCCGTTCCCCAGGTCGTGGCCTGCCGCCAGACGGCGGCGCACATCTGGGGCCTGCAAGTTCTCCCTGCTCCGGAAGCCGATTGGCCCGTCGAGCTCACCGCCCCCGATCACCTCGTGATCCCCGGTTGCGTCACCTACCTGGCGTCCCTCCCCGACGAGGACATCACCGAGCACAACGGCGTGCGGATCACCACCATGGAACGCACCGCCCTCGACTGCGCCCGCTGCCTGCCCCGCATGGAGGCCGTCGCCATCGTCGACCAGTTCGCCCGCAAGGGTGTCGATCTGGAAGCCCTGTGGCATCGCCCGCTCAACGGCTGGCGCCTGCGCGACACACTCAGTCTCGCCGACCGGGGAGCCGCCTCGCCGAGGGAGAGCTGGCTCAGGGTCCTCCTCGTCGACGGCGGCCTCCCCAGACCCACCACACAGATCCGGGTAGCCCTGGGCGAAGACCGGTTCGCCTACCTCGACATGGGCTGGAAGGAGTTCAAGGTCGCCGTGGAATACGACGGCCGGCAACACCACACCTCGGCCGCCGACCAGCAACGCGACACGGACCGCCGGGAGGAGCTTCGGCGGCGCGGCTGGCGGGTGATCGCCGTCCGGCGCGACGTCATCCCCGGCCAGATCGCCGACCTGCTGCACCACGTGGCCGACGCCCTGATCGAACGCGGCTGGCGCCCAGGCCCACACGGCACCAACCGCATCCTGAGTCGCATCCGCGCGGCCCGCCGCAGCTCCCGCTTCCGCTTACCCACCCACCCCACCGCACGGGGGCACGCCACCTTCCAAGCCGCCAACCCCACCACCGAGCGCCCATGACCACCGCCCCGACCCCCATCTCGACCGAACACCGCCAGGGAGGGCGGCAGGACGATGTTGACCCCCGCGGCCCGCGTCCGGTACGGCGGTGTGGAAACGCGTCCGCTACGACCGACGCGCGGCCCGCGCCGAGCACGGCCGGTACGGTCCCACGTCCGGCACGGCGAGCGCAATGCCCGCCGCCGGTGCGGGAGCCGGTGTGGTGGGGCGTCCGGCACCACGGGCGTAATGCGCGCCTCCCCCACAACGGATGCGATGTCGGCGTCCTGTCAGCGGGAGCGGAGTCCGCGTCCGAAGAGCAATCGCGCCCTGTGCGACCAGCGTCGCCGTGTTGCCATGACCCTCAGCTGATGGTTACGGGGAGCTCTTTGATGCCGTTGATGAAGTTCGAGCGCAGTCGCCGTGCCTCGCCCGTCTGCCGCAGGCGGGGACGGCGGCGGGCCAGCTGCTCGAACAGGATGCGGAGCTCCAGCTTGGCCAGGTGGTTGCCCAGGCAGAAGTGGGCACCGCCACCACCGAAGCCGATGTGGGGGTTGGGGTCGCGGCCGATGTCGAAGGTCTCCCCGTCGGGGAAGACGGAGGCGTCGCGGTTGGCAGAGGCGTAGAAGACGACGACCTTGTCGTTCTCCTTGATCTCCTGCCCGCCCAGCACCTGGTCGGCCGTGGAGGTGCGGCGGAAGAGGTTCACGGGGGAGACCCAGCGGACGATCTCGTCGGCGGCGGTCTTCGCGAGCGTGGGATCGGCGAGGAGGCGGTCCCACTGGTCGGGGTGCTCGAAGAGGGCGAGCATGCCGCCGGAGGCCGCGTTGCGGGTGGTCTCGTTGCCGGCGACCACCAGAAGGAGGATGAAAAGGTCGAACTCGTCCTCGCCGAGGGTCTCGCCGTTCTCGTTGGGCTGGAGGAGCTTGGTGACGATGTCGTTCTTCGGGTTGGCCCTGCGCTGCGCGGCCAGCTGGTTGGCGTAGGCGTAGACCTCCATGGCGGCCCCCGACCCCTCCTCGGGGTTGGCGGCGTAGTCGGGGTCCTGGGCACCGATCATGCGGTTCGACCAGTTGAACAGCTTGTCGCGATCCGCCACGGGAGCGCCGAGGAGCTCGCAGATCACGTAGAGGGGCAGGGGCGCGGCGACTTCGGTGACGAAGTCGATCTCGCCGGTCAGCTTGTCGAGGAGGTCGTCACAGATGTCGCGGATGTGCTGTTCGAGCGCGCCGATCGTACGCGGCGTGAAGCCCCGGTTGACCAGGGAGCGCCGCCTCGTGTGCTCGGGCGGATCCTGGTTGAGCATCATGAGGCGCTGCAGCGCGATCTGGTCCTCTTCCAGGTCGTCGAAGAGGGCGAGCTTACGGTGGGAGGAGAAGAGATCGGAGTGTCGCGACACGTGTACGACGTCGTCGTATCGGGTCACGGCCCAGAACCCCGGCTCGCCCTCGTGCCAGTGGACGGGGGAGTTCGCGCGAAGCCAGGCCAGCTGGTCGTGGGGCGGTCCTGAAGTCGCGTAAAGGTCCCTGTCGACGAGGTCTATGCGCACGCGGGTTCACCTCTTGATCAAGCGCTTGGTTTTGCGGTACTGAAACGTGTTCTATTACGGGACTATAAGTGCGTCAAGGAGTGCCATGGATCGTTCCTGGTCACCGCTGGTGCAGAGCCCTCTCGGCGACCCATCCACCCATCCGCGCCATCGCCTCCACCCGCCTCGCACCGCACCCCGCCGCTACGCCCCCACGCCCCAACCCGTGCCTGGCTCGATGCCGAATTTCCTCGCCGCCCGCTGCCCAGGTGCTGCCTGTAGCCGTCCTAGCTGTCGTCCGATGTATTCGAGAGTCACATTTCGAGTCTGTGAAGTCAGCGAT
The DNA here is from genome assembly GCF_039529435.1 of Nonomuraea maheshkhaliensis. Taxonomy (NCBI): domain Bacteria; kingdom Bacillati; phylum Actinomycetota; class Actinomycetes; order Streptosporangiales; family Streptosporangiaceae; genus Nonomuraea; species Nonomuraea maheshkhaliensis. The sequence goes on along the minus strand of NZ_BAAAMU010000081.1, from coordinate 22,477 downwards.
CGGAGCGGTTAAGTGGGTTCACAGGGAACCGACCCGCCGAAGGGGTGTATTTCGAGGTCGCGGATCGGAGGTATCCGGCTTGACGCCCTTGACATGCTCCACCCCATCGCACCAGCATCAGGAAACAAGACATCCGATGTATATGAGAAGGAACGTGTGTGAAGCTGCTGCGAGTGGGACCCGTCGGTCAGGAGCGGCCGGTGGTCATGGACGATGCGGGGAAACTGCGCGACTTCGGGGAGCCCGAGATCGACGGGGCCTTCTTCGCCTCCGGCGGAGTGGCCCGGGTTCGTGCGGCCCTGGAGCGTGGTGACCTGCCCGTGGTCGAGGAGGAGGGGGTGAGGGTCGGTGCGCCGGTCGCCCGGCCGGGGAAGATCGTCTGCATCGGGCTCAACTACAGCGACCACGCGGCCGAGTCGGGCGCGGCGGTGCCGGAGGAGCCGGTGGTGTTCATGAAGGCGAGCAACACCATGGTGGGTCCGTACGACGAGGTGCTCGTGCCCCGGGCCAGCGTCAAGACCGACTGGGAGGTGGAGTTGGCCGTCGTCATCGGGCGGGAGGCGCGATATCTGCGCAGCCGCGAGGAGGCGCTCGATGTGATCGCCGGCTACGCGATCTCCAACGACGTCTCCGAGCGCGAGTTCCAGCTGGAGCGCGGCGGTCAGTGGGACAAGGGCAAGTCGTGCGAGACGTTCAACCCGCTCGGCCCCTGGCTGGTGACGGCCGACGAGGTGAGCGACCCGCAGCGGCTGGGCATGCGCCTGTGGGTGAACGGGGAGCTGCGGCAGGACGGCGACACCAAGAACATGATCTTCGACGTGGCGGAGGTCGTGCGGTATCTGAGCCAGTTCATGGTGCTGGAGCCGGGCGACGTGATCAACACGGGTACGCCGGCGGGTGTTGCCATGGGGATGCCGGGGCAGCCGTACCTGCGGGCCGGTGACGTGATGGAGCTGGAGATCGAGGGATTGGGGCGGCAACGGCAGACGGTGGGGCAGGCATGACGGTGACGGCGGGCGGGAGTCCGTACCGGATCGTGGCGATGGAGACGCACGACGTGCGGTTTCCGACGTCCCGCGAGCTCGACGGCTCCGACGCGATGAATCCCGACCCCGACTACTCGGCCGCCTATGTGGTGCTGAAGACCGACGACGGCTACGAGGGGCACGGGTTCGCGTTCACGATCGGGCGCGGCAACGACATCCAGACCACGGCGATCGGCGCGCTGGAGCCGTACGTGGTGGGCAAGGACGCCGAAGACCTCGGCACGCTCTACAAGGACATGGTCAACGACTCGCAGCTGCGCTGGCTGGGGCCGGAGAAGGGCGTCATGCACATGGCGATCTCCGCCGTGGTCAACGCCCTGTGGGACCTCAAGGCGAAGCGGGAGGGCAAGCCGCTGTGGCGGTTGCTGTCCGAGATGTCGCCCGAGGAGATCGTCGAGCTCATCGACTTCCGCTACCTGAGCGACGCGTTGACCAAGGACGAAGCCCTGGAAATCCTGAAAAATCAGGAAAAGGGGAAGGCTGAGCGGATTCGACGGCTCATCGAGACAGGTTATCCCGCGTACACGACCTCCCCAGGCTGGCTCGGCTACGGTGACGAGAAGTTGCGGCGGCTCTGCAAGGAGGCGCTCGAGCAGGGGTTCGGGCAGATCAAGCTCAAGGTCGGCGCCGACCTTGAGGACGACCGGCGGCGGTTCAGGGTGGCCCGCGAGGTGTGCGGTGACGGCTTCCCGATCGCGATCGACGCCAACCAGCGCTGGGACGTCGGTTCGGCGATCGAGTGGGTCAACGCGCTGGGCGAGTTCGACCCGCACTGGGTCGAGGAGCCGACCAGCCCCGACGACATCCTCGGCCACGCCGCCATCGCCAGGGGCATCGCGCCCATCAGGGTGGCCACCGGCGAGCACGTCCAGAACCGCATCGTCTTCAAGCAGCTGCTGCAGGCCGAGGCCATCTCGTTCCTGCAGATCGACTCCGCCCGCGTCGGCGGGGTCAACGAGAATCTGGCGATCCTGCTGCTGGCGGCCAAGTTCGGCGTGCCGGTCTGCCCGCACGCGGGCGGGGTCGGGCTGTGCGAGCTGGTGCAGCACCTGTCGATGTTCGACTACGTGGCGGTGACGGGCACCATGGACGGCCGCGTCATCGAATACGTCGACCACCTGCACGAGCACTTCGTGGACCCCGTGGTGATCCGTGACGGCCGCTACGTGGCTCCGTCCAGGCCGGGGTTCAGCGCGGAGATGCACCAGGAGTCGATCGCCGCCCACGCCTTCCCCGGCGGCGAGGTTTGGAGGGACGAGGCGTGAGCCGTACGACGAGTGAGGGTCTGAAAGCGGTCGTGACCGGCGGCGGGTCCGGGATCGGGCTGGCCGCGGCCACCGCGCTGGCCGAGCGCGGGATGAAGGTCGCCTGCCTCGACCTCAACCCGCCCGGTGAGCCGTTCATCGGGATCAAGGCCGACGTCACCGACGACGCGGGCGTGCGGGCCGCGGTGGCCGAGGCCGCCGAACGGCTCGGCGGGATCGACGTGCTCGTCAACAACGCGGGCATCGGGGCGCAGGGCACGATCGAGGACAACCCCGACAGCGAGTGGCACAAGGTTTTCGACGTCAACGTGCTCGGCATGGTCCGCGTGGCGCGGGCCGCGCTGCCGTACCTGAGGAGGTCGGAGCACGCGTCGATCGTGAACACGTGCTCGATCGCGGCCACCGCCGGGCTGCCGCAGCGCGCGCTCTACAGCGCTACCAAGGGCGCGGTGCTGTCGCTGACGCTGGCCATGGCCGCGGACCACATCAGAGAGGGCATCCGGGTCAACTGCGTCAACCCGGGCACAGCTGACACGCCGTGGGTCGCCAGGCTGCTGGACGCGGCCGGCGATCCGGAGGCGGAGCGGGCCGCGCTCAACGCCAGGCAGCCGATGGGCCGCCTGGTCACCGCCGAGGAGGTCGCCTCGGCGATCGCCTACCTGGCCGGCCCCGAGGCCGGCGCCACCACCGGCACCACGCTCGCGGTCGACGGTGGCATGCAGGGATTGCGACTGAGGCCGGCCAACTAGGCCAACGCCAACCAACAAGGAAGGTACCCCCCAAAATGAAGCTCGGTCGGGTGGTCGCGGGAGCGGCCCTCTTGGCGGTCGTGACCGCGTGTGGCGCAGGCACGACGACGGAAGCAGGAGGCGGCGGCGGGAAGGTCGGCATCGACCACCCCCGGGCCGACTCCGACTTCTGGAACTCCTACATCAAGTACGTCCCCCAGATGGCCGGCGAGCTCAAGGTGGACCTGATGCCCGCCACGAACTCGCAGAACGACGTGGCCAAGCTGGTCAACAACGTGCAGGCGCTGATCGGTCAGGGCGCGAAGGTCATCGTCATGGCCCCGCAGGACACGGGCGCCATCGCCAACACCCTCCAGCAGCTGGAGAACAAGAAGATCCCCGTCGTGACCGTCGACACCCGGCCGGACAAGGGCAACGTCTTCATGGTCGTACGCGCCGACAACCGCGCGTACGGCACGAAGGCGTGCGAGTTCCTCGGCGAGAAGCTCGGCGGCAAGGGCAAGGTCGTGCAGCTCCAGGGTGCGCTCAGCTCGATCAACGGCCGTGACAGGTCGGAGGCGTTCCTGGAGTGCATGAAGAGCAAGTTCCCGGGGATCACGGTGTTCAGCGAGCCGACCGAGTGGGAGGGCAGCAAGGCGGCCTCCATGCTGCAGACCCGCCTGGAGCAGAATCCGGACATCAAGGGCATCTACATGCATGCCGGTGGTGTTCATCTGGCTCCCACGCTGCAGGTGCTCAAGCAGAAGGGCCTGCTGGTCCCGCCGAGCGACCCCAAGCACGTCTTCGTGATCTCCAACGACGGGATCCCGCAGGAGTTCGAGTCGATCAGGAAGGGCGACATCGACGCCACGGTGTCGCAGCCGGCCGACCTGTACGCCAAATACGCCCTCTTCTACGCCAAGGCGGCGGCGGACGGCAAGACGTTCAAACCCGGCCCGACCGACCACGGCAGCACGATCATCCAGCTCCCCAACGGCCTGGAGGACCAGCTTCCCGCGCCGCTGGTGACCAAGGAGAACGTGGACGACCAGGCCCTCTGGGGCAACCAGGTCAAGTGATGAACGTCCACGTCGAAGCCCGGGACGTCGTCAAACGCTTCGGACCGACCACCGCCCTGGCCGGCGCGCGGATCGCGATCGAGGAGGGTGAGACGCACGCGCTCGTCGGCAGGAACGGCGCGGGGAAGTCCACCCTCGTGTCGATCCTCACCGGGCTCCAGCGGCCGGACGAGGGCGAGGTGCTGTTCTCCGGACAGCCGGCGCCCGCCCTCGCCGACCGCGACGCCTGGCGCCGGCGGGTGGCCTGCGTATACCAGAAGTCCACGATCATCCCGGCGCTGACGGTCGCCGAGAACCTGTTCCTCAACCGCCAGTCCGACAAGGGACTGATCAACTGGCGCGCGCTGGCGGGCCGGGCGCGCGAGGTGCTCGACACGTACGAGGTGGACGTGGACGCGCAGGCGCTGGCCGGCGACCTGAGCGTGGAGCAGCGCCAGCTCGTCGAGATCGCCCGCGCGCTGTCGTTCGGGGCCAGGTTCATCATCCTCGACGAGCCGACCGCCCGGCTCGACGGCCCGGCCATCGAGCGGCTGTTCACCCGCATGCGGTCGCTGCGCGAGCAGGGCGTCACGGTGATGTACATCTCCCACCATCTCGACGAGGTCTACGAGATCTGCCAGAGCGTCACCGTCTTCCGCGACGCCCGGCACGTCACGACCAGGCCGGTCGCCGACCTGCCGCACGACGAGCTGGTCGCCGCGATGACGGGGGAGGCCACGGCGGTGTACGAGGCCCGCTCCCGCACCCCCGGCGAGACCGTGGTGCTCTCGGGCGAGAACCTCGGCCTGGCCGGCCGCTACTCCGGCATCGACATCTCCGTACGGTCCGGCGAGGTCGTCGGCCTGGCCGGCTCCGCGAGCAGCGGCAAGGTCGGCCTGGCCGAGACGCTGGTCGGGCTGCGCAGGGCCGACACCGGCACGGTCACGATCAACGGCACCAAGGTCAGGCCAGGCGACGTGCCCGCAGCCATGAAGGCGGGGCTCGGGTTCGTCCCCGAGGACCGCCACCACGAGGGGTTCGTCCCGCTGCTGTCGGTCGGGGAGAACGCCACCTTCCCGATCGCCCGCAAGCTGGGGCGTTACGGACTGATCAGTCCCTCCAGGCGGCGCGACACGGCGGAGCGGATGATCGGCTCCCTCGACATCAAGACCGAGGGCCCCGACCAGCCCGTCGCCGACCTGTCCGGAGGAAACGCGCAGAAGGTCGTGTTCGCCCGCGCGCTCGTGGACGACCCGACCGTTCTCGTCGTGATCAACCCGACCGCCGGCGTCGACGTCAAGGCCAAGCAGGCCCTGCTCGGCGCCGTCGAGGACGCGGTCGAGCGGGGAGCGGGGGCCGTCCTGGTCTCCGACGAGCTCGACGACCTGCGGATCTGCGACAGGGTGCTGGTGATGTTCCACGGCAGGGTCGTCAAGGACGTGCCACGTGGCTGGACCGACCACGAGCTCGTGGCCGTGATGGAAGGCATGGAAGAGTGACCACTTTGACTGCACCGGCCCCCCGGGTGCGGCTGGCCAGGTTCCGCGACCTGACTCTCGTACCGGTGATCGTGATCCTGCTGGTCGTGGGCGCGGTCCTGGACCCGACGTTCCTGACGGCGGGCAACCTGACGAACGTGCTGCAGCAGCAGGCGGCGATCTCGCTGCTCGTGCTGGCCGAGGCGATGATCCTGATCGCCGGGAAGTTCGACCTCTCGCTGGAGTCCACGGTGGGCACCGCGCCGGCCATCGCGGTGATGCTGGTCGTCCCCGTGGCGGCGGGCGGATTCGGCATCGGCCTGCCCGGGGCGCTGGTGATCCCGCTGGCCCTGCTCATCGGGGCGGCGATCGGGGCGTTCAACGGGTTTCTGATCATCAGGTTCCAGCTGTCGGCGTTCATCGTCACGCTGGCCATGCTGATCATCGTGCACGGCTTCCTCCAGGGGCCGAGCGAGGGCAAGACCCTCTTCCAGCTGCCCGACTCGATCCTCTACCTGGGCAGCGCGCTGTGGCTCGGCCTGCCGGCGGCCATCTGGATCGCCGGCGCGCTGTTCGCGGCGGGCATCTTCGGGCTCGGCTACCTCAGGCTCGGCCGCTCGCTCTACGCGATCGGCGGCAACGTCGACGCGGCCCGCGCGGCCGGCATCCGCGTGGACAGGGTGCTGTACGGCGTCTTCATCCTGGGCGGCACGCTCGCCGCCCTGGCCGGCATCCTGGAGACCGGACGACTCGGGGCGATCGGCAACAACCAGGGTGTCGGCTGGATCTTCATGGTGTTCGCCGCGGCCGTCATCGGCGGTGTCAGCATGGACGGAGGCAAGGGCACGATCCTCGGCGCGCTCACCGGCGTCCTGGTGATCGGCCTGGTCCAGAACATCCTCACCCTCATCGGCGTCTCGGGCTTCTGGCAGCCGGTCATCTACGGTGCGATCATCCTGATCGCCCTGATGATCAGCCGGATCGCGGGAGGAAAGGCACAAGATTGATGGAACGCGGGATCGACCTGCCCCGCCACGGCTTCGGCGGCGCTCCGATCGGCAACCTGTACGACGCGGTCGCCGGCGAGACGGCCCGCGCCACGATCGACGCGGCGTGGGAGAGCGGGGTACGCCTGTACGACACCGCGCCACACTACGGCCTGGGCCTGTCGGAACAGCGGATGGGCGCGGCACTGGTCGGCCGCTCCGGCTACCTCCTGTCCACGAAGGTCGGCCGCCTCCTCCGGACGTCCGGCGGGCGTGCGGGGGGCCCGGATCGGGACGGACAGGGCTTCGACGTGCCGGCCGAGCTGGAACGGGTGTGGGACTTCAGCCGGGACGGCGTGCGTACGTCGCTGGCGGAGTCCCTGGCCCGCCTCGGCCTCCCGGCCGTGGACATCGCCCTCATCCACGACCCCGACGACCACGTTGACCAGGCCCTCGCCGAGGCGTACCCGGCGCTGGCCGAACTGCGGGCGGAGGGGCGGATCCGGGCGGTCGGTGTGGGGATGAACCAGTGGCAGGCGCCGCTGCGCTTCGTCCAGGAGACCGACGTCGACGTCGTCATGCTCGCCGGCCGCTACACCCTGCTCGACCAGTCGGGGCTGCCGCTGCTGGAGGAGTGCGTACTGCGGGGCGTCAAGGTGCTCGCGGCCGGGGTCTTCAACAGCGGCATCCTGGCCACCGACGAGCCGTCGGGAACCTACGACTACGTACCGGCGCCGGCGGAACTGCTGGACAAGGCGAAGCGCATCGCCCACGTCTGCCACCGCCACGGGGTCTCCCTGCCTCAGGCGGCCATGGCCTTTCCGCTGCGGCATCCGGCGGTGGCGACGATCGTCGTGGGGGCGCGGGCGCCGGAGGAGGTCGTACGGAACGCTGAGTTGTGGTCACGGCCGGTGCCTGAGGAACTGTGGGAGGACTTGCGAGCTGAAGGTCTCCTGACCATCGACGGCTGAAGGAGGAACGACCAGGTCGGCGACCGGCGGTCGCATCCATCGGAACGAGCCCGACTTAGAGCAAACGCATGCTCGGTTTGCCGGAGAGAAGCCGTCGAACGTGAGCTGACCGTTTCCCCTGCTCGACGCAGGTTGGTGGTTGATCGGTCGCTACGTGTGTGGGCGATTGTTCGCAGAGCTCGTGGGTGATTGATCGCTGGGTGCGTGGTGGGTGGTCGCAGGCTGCTGGTGGGCGGTCAGGGTGGGAGGAGGAGCCAGGATTTCGAGGGGCCCGGCTCGTACGGTGAGTCGAGGCGTTTGGCGACCACCCCCGGCAGGCCCTGCTCCCGCGCCGCCTGCCGTACCGGCTCCGCCTCCCCTGGCCAGGCCGGTGCGGTCTGCCAGCGGGCGCCTGTCAGGTTCAGCGCCTCCAGGGCCGCCCGTCGTTCCGTGTACGGGCGTGCCGTTAGGGAGTGGCCGTCGTCGTACAGGAGGTCGTAGAAGACGAGCAGCTCCGCGCCGCCCAGCGTGGCGAGCTCGCCGTCCAGCACCGCCGTGCGGCTGCCGAACGACTCGGCCAGTCCGCGCAGCCACGGGTGCTCCCTGGAGGCGTCCGTGCGGCCCCCGTCGATGGGCACCAGGAGGCGCCGGCCGCCCCAGGCGAACTCGAAGGCGTAGGCCGAGGCGTCCTTCGGGATCTTGGTGCGGCGCGTGGGCAGCATGGGCTCCAGCGGCGGGAACGGGTCGCGGGCGGCGCCGTCCATGCGGTGGATCATCCAGTTCTTGCCCCGGGTCTGGAACAGCACGAACCGGCCCGAGGCTCGCTTTCCGTGCAGGACGAACTTGACCTCGCGATCCGCCCACTTCTCCACGTCGTACGTGCCGGTGTCCCAGACGGTCATGGTGCCGCCACCGTACTCGCCCTGCGGGATCTCGCCGTGGAAGGTGAGGTACTCCATCGGGTGGTCCTCGGTGTGCACGGCCAGGTGGTTGGTGCCGGGGTCGGCGGGCAGGCCCTTGGGGACGGCCCAGGAGACCAGCACGCCGTCACGCTCCAGGCGCAGGTCCCAGTGCAGGGATCGGGCGTGATGCTCCTGGACGACGAAGGCGTTCCCGCCGGGGGTGGGGGAGGGAGCGTCGGGGACGGGCTCGGGGGTGCGGGCTGGGTCGCGCTTGCTCCGGTATCGCTCCAGTTTGTCGGCCACAGCACCGGTACTACCCGCTGTCGTCGTCCCCGATCGGGGTCCGGGTCCGGGTCCGGGTCCGGGGTCCGAGTCCGGTACGGGGCCGGCCGGTGCGGGTCCGGGTTCTGTACGGGGCCGGCCGGTGTGATGGTGTCCCGCCTGCCGCGCGCTTCAGCGGCGCCGGAAGATTCCTCCGATGTGTGCCTCCAGGCTGAGGTCCGCGACGTCCGCTCCCGCGTCCTCGATCAAGGTGTCCGGTTCGTGCTCGGGTCTCGGGTGAGTGTCGTGGATCCGGTGCCCCGAGGACCTTCAGCAGGCGCAGCGCCTCGTACGACGGCGAACCCGGCGCCGCGGTGTAGAGCACCACGAACTGGGCCGGGGCGTCGAAGCGGTGGCCGAGCTGGCCGCCGAGGGGTTGGATGTCCGTCTCGTCCGCCTCGACGTCACCGAACCGGCAACGGCCCGGGCAGCGGCCGACCGGGTCGAGCGCGAGCACGGCCGGCTGGACCTGCTGATCAACAACGCCGCGATCAGCCGCGACCAAGGTCGCGGCCCGATCGAACTGCCGGTCGCCGCCCTGCGCGAGGTCTACGAGACGAACGTGCTCGGTGTCGTCACCGTGACCAACGCCATGCTCCCGCTGTCGCGCAGATCGCCGGCCGGGCGCGTCGCGAACGTCTCCAGCGGCCTCGGCACCGTCGCCTTCCTCACCGACCCGCCCCCGAACTGCGGCGGTACGCGACGCTGCTGGCCTACAACTCCTCCAAGGCCGCGCTCAACGCCGTCACCTTGATGTAGGCCGAGGAGTTGCGCGGCACCCCCATCAGGGTCCACGCCATCTCGCCCGGCTTCTGCGCCACCGATCTGAACGGTCACCGCGGCGTGCTGAGCGCCGACGAGGGCGGCCGGCGGGTCGCTCGCCTGGTCACCCTGCAGGACGCGCCCACAGGGACCTTCCTCGACGAGCCGGACGGGATCCTGCCCTGGTGATCCGACGCGCGATCCGGCGCGCGATCCGGCGCGCGATCCGGCGCGCGATCCGGCGCGCGATCCGGCGCGTGATCCGGCGAGCGCGCGGCGTTTCGCCGTGATGGTCAGTCGAGTTCGAGGGCTCGGCGCAGCCACGATTCCACGCCGGCCACGTGGACGGTCGCCCACGAGCGGGCCACGTCGGCCTGGCGGGCGGCGATGGCCTCGTAGATGGCGGTGTGCTGCTCGCGCGTCTTCTCCATCGCGCCCTCCTGCGTGAGCCCCCGCCAGATGCGCGCCCGGGTGGTCGGGCCCGACAGGCTCTCGATGAACGAGCAGAGCACGCTGTTGCCCGAGCCCTGCGCGATCCGCAGGTGGAACTGCAGGTCGTTGGCGACCAGTTCCTCGATCGTGGGCCGGGCGGGCAGGGATTCGAGGATCACGCGCAGCTCCTCGATGTCGGTCTCGGTCATCTGCTCCGTCGCCATCGCCGTGGCGGCCGGTTCGAGGATGCGCCGGACCTCGAAGAACTGCAGCACCGTGTCGTCCCGGTGCAGGTCGAGCACGAACGACATCGTGTCCAGCAGCAGGCGGGGCTCCAGGCTGGTGACGTACGTGCCGTCGCCCTGGCGTACGTCCAGGACGTTGATGAGCGACAGCGCGCGCACCGCCTCGCGCAGCGAGTTGCGTGACAGGCCGAGCCGCTCGGCGAGGTCGGCCTCCTTCGGCAGCCGGTCGCCGGGGGCCAGCTCCCCCGAGAGGATCATCTGCTTGATCTTGTCGATGGCCGCGTCGGTGACCGCCACGCTCTTCTCCCTAGACATCGGATGTCTAGGAGTCTAGAGCGTGGAAGCGGACAGGTTCGACACCGGTGACGCGCGAAATCAGGCCCCGGGCCTCCAGCGTGCGCAAGTGGGCGGCTGCTTCGCCGGCCGCCATGCCTTTCAGCACGGGAGCCAGATCCTCCCACGGCCTGTTCCACGTCATCATCGAGGCGACCTCCCAGATGGTCAGCGGTTGCGGCCGCTGAGCCAGGAGGGCGCGCAGCCGGTCGAGCTTCTCCTCGTGATGGTGTCGGATCTGAACGGCTCGTGCGGCCACATCAGGAAATATCCATTCATGGGCGGGGAGGGCATCGAGTGGGCCGAGATCGCCCACGCGGTTGAGCGAGTCCAGGAAGTCGCCCAGCGGGTCGATGTCGTCACGGTCGTACGGATAAATCCCGACGTGGGGTGTGATGTCGGGGAGAACGTGGTCGCCGGTGAACAGGCGGTCGGCGTCCTCAAGGTGCAGGCAGATGTGGCCCGGTGTGTGACCGGGGGTGTGCAGGGCACGCAGCTTGCGGCCCGGCAGGTCGACCAGGTCGCCGTCACGCAGGACGCGGTCGGGCTGGGCCGGAGGTATGGGACGCTCGCCCACGGCCTGCGCGGCCTCGGCCGGGTCGGCGCCGGCCCGCCTGAGCATGTCGGCCTGCATCTCGGCCTGCGCGCCTGCCTCGTACTCGTTGATGAGCCGGACGAGCGCGGCATCGGCCTCGTGCATGGCGATCCACGCGCCGGACACCTGCCTGACCTGTCCGGCCAGGCCCGCGTGGTCGGGGTGGAAATGGGTGACAACCACCCCGCTGACCGCGCTCACGTCCAGCCCCAGCGCCGCGAGCCCGCCGCTGAGCGCCTCCCAGGCGTCGGGGTGGTTCCAGCCCGCGTCGATCAGTACGGGGCCCTTGGGTGACTCGATGGCGTAGACGAGGGTGTAGCCGAGCGGATTGCCGGGAATCGGCACCGGCACGCTCCACACCCCGCCACCGAGATCCTGCGGCCGCTGCTCGGCGTACGGCCTGCGCCTGGTCTTCATAAATCCCCCGATGTCGGTACGTGCTCCGGCGAGTATGCGCGCCACCGGCCCCGATTGTGAAATGGGCAATAAGTCGGATGGTTCGCGGTCGTGAGTGGGTCAGTGGGTCGGGTGGGTGGTCTGCCGGTCCGCGGTCGGTCGTGCCTGGCTCGGGAGTGGGCTGAACGTGTGGTCAGCCGGTCCGCGGTCGGTTGTGAGTGGGTCGGGCGTGTGGTCAGCCGGCCTGCGGTGAATGGGCTGGGTGGGCGGTCCGTCGGCCTGTGGTCGATGGCGAATGGACTGGGCGTGCGGGGGTTGGGTGTTGTTGATCGTGGCATGGGTCGGTGCGCGGTAATCCGGCGGTGGTCGGTGGTGGAAGGGGACGCGCACGTGGTCGCCCGGCCGTGATCGTGAATCGGCCTGACCCGTGGTCGCCTGGCCGTGTGCGGTTGCAAACGGGCACGTGGCAGGCCGGGCGTGATGGAACGCGGGAGGGGCCGAGCAGTCGAGCGTGCGGTCGGCGGGGCGTGGTCGATCGTGGAAGGGGCCGCGCGTGTGGTCGGCTTGGGCGTGATGGAACGTGGCAGGCGCCGGCCGATCGGCGGGCGTGCGGTCGGCGGGGCGTGGTCGATCGTGGATGGGGCTGGCCGGATGTGATCGACAAGGTAAGGGTCAGATACGTGGTCGGCCGGGCGTGGGCCGTTGGGGAAAGGACCGGCCGGGAGTGGTCTGTCGTGATGAGGATCGGTCGGGTGCGGGGCATCGGGGAAAGGGGCGGTTGGGCGCGGGGCGTCGCGAAAGGGGTCGGGTGGGGCGGGGTGAGCACGTGGTCAGCCGACCCGTTCCAGGATGGTGGCCGTGGCCAGGGCCCCGCCCGCGCACATCGTGACCAGCGCCGTCGCCGAGTCCGACCGTTCCAGTTCGTGCAACGCCGTCGTGATCAGGCGCGCCCCCGTGGCGCCCACCGGGTGGCCGAGGGCGATGGCGCCGCCGTTGACGTTGACGCGGTCGAGGTCAGGCTCGTGCACGCCGGCCCAGGACAGGACGACCGCGGCGAACGCCTCGTTCACCTCGAACAGGTCGAGGTCGCCCATCGTCATGCCGGCCGAGGAAAGCACCTTGGCCGTGGCGTCGACGGGGCCGTCGAGGTGGTAGTACGGCTCGGCCCCGACCAGGGCCTGCGCCAGGATGCGGGCGCGGGGGCGCAGGCCGTGGCGTCGTGCGGCCTGCTCGCTCATGACCAGCACGGCCGCCGCGCCGTCGGAGATCTGGGAGGAGGTGCCGGCCGTGTGCAGGCCGTCCTCGATCACCGGCTTCAGCCCGGCCAGGCTCTCGACGGTGGTCTCACGCAGGCCCTGATCCCTGCGGACGTCGCCGATCGGGACGATCTCCCGCTCGAACCGCCCGTCGGCCCACGCCTTGGCGGCCAGCCGCTGGGAACGCGCGCCGAACCAGTCGAGCCGCTCCCGGGTGAGCCCCCGTCGCCTGGCGATGCGTTCGGCGGCGGTGAACTGGTCGGGCAGATCGATGGCCCAGTCGTCGGGCCTGGGGCGCGCGGGCCGGACGTTGCTGCCCAGCGGCGCCCGGCTCATGACCTCGATGCCGCACCCGATGCCCGCCTCGATCACGCCCGCGCGGATCAGTGCCGCCACCAGGTGCACGGCCTGCTGCGAGGAGCCGCACTGGGCGTCGACGGTGGTGACACCGGTCTGGTACGGCAGCCCCGCGTAGAGCCACGCGTGCCGGCCGACATGACCGCCCTGCTCGCCGGCCTGGGTGACGCAGCCGGTGAAGACCTGGTCCACGATCGCGGGGTCGATGCCGGAGCGCTCGACGAGCCCGTTGAGCGTCCCGGCCAGAACCTGTTGCGGTTTGAGCTCGGAGAGCCAGCCCGCCCGCTTGCCGATCGGGGAACGTACGGCCTCGACGATCACAGGGGTGCTCATAGCCGCCTCCAGAACGATACTCTGGCGCGACTGTAACGCGTTCTACTTTGTTTCGGAACCCTCCCACTTGGCCGGCATCCCGAACGTCTCGAACAGCGACTCCTCGAAGAACATGCCGACATGCCCGACCCGGTCGCCCCTGAACGTGATCACCATGATCGCGAACTGGCCGTAGACGCCGTCGGCGCGGTGGTAGACGGCGAAGGCCGGCTGCCCGTTGGCCTCGATCGGCACCAGCTTGAGATCGCCGGGACCCTGCGCGGGGCAGTGGGTCCTGGTGAGCTCGGCGATCGCCTCCGGCCCCTGATACCACCCGACGAACGGCGGCATCTCCCAGATCGCGTCCTCGGTGAACAGGTGGACGAGCCCGTCGACGTCGTAGTTTTCGAACGCGGCGACATAGCGCTCCAGATGGGCCCGCTGCTCCGCCGTGAGCGGCCCCACCGGGTCGTCGAGGCTGGGCGAGGCTTCGCTGAGCTGGGCGCGGGCCCGCTGGAGGATGCTGTTGACGGCCGCGGTCGAGATGCCGACCGCCTCGGCCACCTCGGCGGCCTTCCATCTGAGCACGTCACGCAGGATCAGCACCGCGCGCTGGCGCGGCGGCAGGTGCTGGAGCGCCGCGACCAGGGCAAGCCTGACGCTCTCGCGCGAGGTCGTCACGACGTCGGCCAGGTCGTCGGCGCCGACCCCCGTCATGGCGTCGGGCGCGGGCTCCAGCCACGGCACCTCGCCGTCCTGCGCCAGCGGCGCGCCGGCGTCGGCGCTCGGCGCGCCCAGGCCCGTCGGCAGCGGGCGCCGGGAGCGGTTGTCGAGCGCGGTCAGACACGTGGTGGTGGCGATGCGGTAGAGCCACGTGCGCAGCGAGGAACGCCCCTCGAAGCCCTCGTACGCCCGCCACGCGCGCAGATAGGTCTCCTGCACCTGGTCTTCCGCGTCGTGCACCGAGCCCATCATGCGGTAACAGTGGGCCAGCAGCTCGCGCCGCATCGGGTCGGCCAGCCGGAGGAAGTCCTCGTTCGTCGGCTTGTCGGTCATGCAACCCTGTATAGACGGTGGCACCGACAGAAAGGCCTCATTTCGTCCTCGCCCGCGAAACCAGTGCGTGGACTTTCCGGTCCGGCCGGCTGCCGAGGCTGGTCGGTGCTCCCGTGCGCGGCGCCGCCGAGGTTGGTCGGTGCTCCGGTGCGCGGGGCTGTCCGATGCCGGTGGGCGCTCCCGTGCGCAGGTGGTCAGATGTCGGCGAGCAGGCGGCCGGCGGCGGTCTCGATGCGGCGCTGGATCTGGTCGTACGTGCGCCGCCCCCGCAACATCTCCAGCAGCTCCTGCACCCACACGCTGGCCAGCGATCCGGCGAGGTCGGTCTGCTCCTCACTGGCCTCCTCCAGCGACAGCCCGTCGGCCGAGACGCGCAGCAGCAGCCCGGTCATGCGGTCGCCGAACGGGGTCTGCACCTCGGCCATGATCAGCGACCGGATGAGCGCGTCGGCCAGCTCGGGCTCGCGCATCAGCCCCCGGGTGGCCCGCATGAGCACGTCGACCGCCCGGCTCGACGGCGTGGCCGCGCCCGGCGGGCGGCGCTCGATGCTGCTCTCCAGCAGGTCGAGCTCCTCGCCCACCACGGCGACGACGAGGTCCATCTTGGAGGGAAAGTATCGATAGAGCGTGCCAAGCGCCACGCCCGCGCGCTCGGCGACCGTGCGCATCTGCATGGCCTCGACGCCGCCCCTCGACGCCAGCGCCGCGGCGGCCTGCACGATGCGCTTGCGGCGTTGGTGCTGGCTGCGCGTACGGACGCTGTGCCCGCCCGGTGCTGGGTGGCTCTCCATGGTCCCCTCGGTGTCGCTGGCGGGAGGCGGCACGGGCACGTGCGTGGTACGCATGAGAACACGTTATCTGATTTCTCGATAACGCGGCTTGTTACTCGCGGGTCACAAACGAGCCCTATTGCCCCATGTCTACGGCGTTACACGGATATATCCCCACCTATCGACACGTACTGGTGCTGGACAGCTTTTAGAATCTGTTCTAGTTTGCGGGGTGGCTTACCAAGCGCTTGCTGGAGGAGCGATGACCGCGGACACGCTCGCCTCCCTGCTGCTCGCGCGGGCCGGGGACGACAGGCCCGGGCTCGTGTTCGAAGAGCGGGTGTGGTCGTGGCGCGAGCACGTCGCCGCCTGCCGGGCGGCCGGCGCCCGGCTGTCCGGGCACGGGCCCGGCACGCACGTGGGGGTGCTCAGCGAGAACGTTCCCGGCATGGTGGTCCTCATCGGGGGCGCGGCGCTGGCCGGGCACGTGGTGGTCGCGCTCAACCCCACGCGGTCGGACGCCGAGCTGGCCCGCGACGCCCGCGCGACGGACGTGACCCTGCTCCTCGCCGACGACCCCTACCGCGACGTGGCGCGGCGGCTGTCACGCGAGCTGGGCGTTCCCGAGCTGCCCCTCACCACGCTCACCGACGCCGACGCCGGCCCGGATGCCGAGCCCGCAAGGGTGCCGGAGGCGGGGGAGCTGGTGATGCTGATCTTCACCTCGGGGACCTCGGGCCGGCCCCGCGCCGTCCGCATCACCCAGCGCAAGCTCGCCGTCCCCGGAATCAGCCTGGCGGCGATGCTCACGCCGGCGGACGTCGTCTACTGCTCGATGCCGCTGTTCCACTCGGGAGCCCTCATGGCCGCCTACGCCCCGGCGGTCGCCTCGGGGGCCTCGCTGGTGCTGCGGCGGCGCTTCTCCGCCTCAGGGCTGCTGCCCGACCTGCGGCGGTACGGCGGCACGTACCTGCACTACGTCGGCAAGGCGCTCTCCTACGTGCTGGCGACCCCCGAGCGCCCCGACGACGCGGACAACCCGCTCAAGATCGCCTTCGGGAACGAGGGCAGCGCGGTGGCGATCAGGAGGTTCGGGCAGCGGTTCGGCTGCCTGGTCATCGACGCCTTCGGCTCCACGGAGACCGCCATCTCGCTCACCCCCGACCCGTCGGGGCCGCCGGGCTGCCTCGGTCGCCTGCCCGACGGCGTACGGATACTCGACCCCTTCACCGGTCGTCCCTGCCCGCCGGGACGGATCGAGGACGGCCGCCTGACCAACCCGGAGGATGCCGTCGGCGAGCTGGTCAACACGGCGGGGCTCGGGCTGTTCGACGGCTACTACAACGATCCGGCGGCGGACGCGGAGCGGATCAGGGACGGCGCGTTCTGGTCCGGCGATCTGGCCTACCAGGACGCCGACGGCTACGTGTTCTTCGCCGGCCGGGGCACCGAGCGGCTGCGCGTGGACGGCGAGAACCTGGCCGTGGCCCCCATCGAGGCCGCGCTGCGGGAGTTCGCCGGGGTGGTGGAGGCGGCGGTGTACCCGGTGCCCGACGCGGCGGCCGGCGACCAGGTGATGGCGGCGCTCGTGCTGGAGGAGAGCTTCGACCCCGGCGCCTTCGCCGCGTTCCTGACTGCCCGCCGCGACCTGGGCGCCAAGTCGATGCCCCGGTACGTCCGCGTCTGTGGGGAGTTGCCGCAGACGGCCTCGCACAAGGTCGTCAAGCGCCGGCTCGCCCGCGAGGCGTGGCGCACGGAGGACCCCGTCTGGCGGCGCGGCCCCGGAGGCTTCCAGCCGCTGGCCGGCGCGGACGTGAAGGCGATCGAGGAGGAGTTCGTACGGCACGGCAGGCAACACCTCTTGGAGACGTAGTGGATTTCAACCTGGACGAAACCCAGCAGGATCTGAAGAAGCTGACCATCGAGGTCCTTGCTAAAGAGGGGGCCAAGGAGGGGGCCAAGGAAGGGGACGGCGAAGGGCGCGAGGAACGGCTCCGCCAGGCCGGGCTGATGGGCGTGTGCGTGCCGGAGGAGGCGGGCGGCGCGGGGCTCGGGCCGGTGGAGATGGGTGTGGTGCTGCGTGAGGTGGGGGTACGGGCGGCCGCCGTGCCCGCGCTGGCGACGCTGGCCGGCACGTTGACCCTGGCCCGTCATGGCAGCATTGACCAGCAGCGGCGCTGCGCCGACCGGATCACGCTGGCCCTGCGCGAACCCGGCCGGGCCCTGTCCGACCCGCCCCCGCCAGGCTCACCCCCACAGAGCCCCTCCACGCAGGGCCCGTCAGCGCAGGGCCCGTCCCCGCAAGGTCCGTCCCCAGAAGGCCCGCCCCCGCGCGGCCCGTCCCTGCCGGGCTCGCCCCGGACCACCGCGACTCCCGACGGCGACGGGTGGCGGCTGACCGGGCGGAAGGTGTCGGTGCCGTACCCAGGAGCGGCGGTCCTGGTCTCCGCCGACCAGGGACTCTTCCTGCTGGACTCCCCGCCCACGACCCCCGAGTTCACCTCCACGGGAGAGCCCGCCGGCACGATCGTGCTGGACGGCGCCCCGGCCGAGCGGGTGGCGGGGCCCGAGGCGGTGCGCGACGCCCGGCTGATCCTCACCGGCGCGGTGGCGGCCCAGGCCAGTGGCGTGCTGGCCGGGGCACTGGAGCTGACCACGTCCTACATCAGGACGCGCAAGCAGTTCGGGCGGGCGCTGGCCGAGTTCCAGGCGGTCACGATGCAGATCGCCGACGTCTACATCGCCGGCCGGGCCCTGGACGTGGCCATGTGGTCGGGGCTGTGGCGGCTGGGGGAGGGGCTGGCGGCCGAGCAGGACCTGGCGCTGGCCGCGTACCACGTGAGCGAGGCCGTCACGGCCCTGCACACCTGCCAGCACCTGCACGGCGGGCTCGGGCTCGACGTGACCTACCCGCTGCACCGCTACTTCGCCCAGGCCAAGCACCTGTCCCACCTGCTCGGCGGCGCCGACGCCCAGCTCGACCTGATCGGAGCGCTCGTCTGATGCTCATCGACCTGACCCCCGAGCAGCGAGCGCTCCGCGACGAGCTGCGCGAGTACTTCCAGGACTGCCTCACCGCCGACGACCGCGCGAAGATCGCCACCGACCCGTTCGGCGAGGCGTACATGGAGCACTGCCGCCGCCTCGGCCGGGACGGCAAGCTCGGCCTGGGCTGGCCCAAGGAGTACGGCGGAGGCGGCCACGGCCCCCTGGAGCAGCAGATCTTCGCCAACGAGATCGCCCGCGCCGGGGTGCCGTACCCGATCATCACGGTGCAGACCGTCGGTCCCACGATCATGCAGTACGGGACACCGGCGCAGAAGGAGTTCTTCCTGCCGCGCATCCTGGCCGGCGAGTGCCACTTCGCGATCGGCTACAGCGAGCCGGAGGCCGGCACCGACCTGGCCTCGCTGCGGACGACGGCGGTGCTGGACGGCGACCACTACGTCGTCAACGGCCAGAAGATCTTCACCAGCGGCGCCCACTACGCCCAGTACATCTGGCTCGCCGCCCGCACCGATCCGGCCGCCAAGAAGCACAAGGGCATCACCATGATGATCGCCTCCACGGACGATCCCGGCTACTCGTGGACCCCGATCGTGACCATGGACGGCCGCCACCACACCAACGCGACCTACTACTCCGACGTCCGCGTCCCGGTGGACATGGTGGTCGGGGAGGTCAACAGGGGCTGGGACCTGATCGTCAACCAGCTCAACCACGAACGCGTGACGCTCGGCCCGGCCGGCAACCTGGCCCAGACCTACGACCGCTTCCGCGCCTGGGCCCGCCGCACGGGGCTGGACGCCGAGCCGGACGTACGCAGGGCGCTGGCCAGGGTGTGGAGCGCCTTCCGGACGAACGAGCTGCTCAACTGGCAGGTGGCGGCCAACATGGACCTCGGCTGGCTGGGCGCGCCCGACGCGTCGGCCACCAAGATCTACGGCTCGGAGCGCATGCAGGAGGCCGGCCGGATCGTCGGGGACATCCTGGCCAGGTACGCCGACCCGTCCGACCCCGAGACGGCCGAGCTGCTCGACCGGGTGGACCACGGCGTGAAGGGCGCGGTGGTGCTGACGTTCGGCGGCGGCGTGAACGAGGTGCAGCGGGAGCTGATCGCCATGCTCGGCCTGAACCTCCCGAGGCCGCCCAGATGACGGGCCCGCAGACCGGCCCGAAGAGCCCGGTGATCGGCCCGATGACGGACGAGGAGCTGCACGAGCTGGCGGGCAAGCAGGTGGCGCTGGGCGAGATGCGCGGCGCCCCCGCCCCCGACCCGGTGAACATCCCCATGATCAGGCACTGGCTGACCGCCATGGGCGACACCAACCCGGCCTACCTCGACCGGGGCCTCGCCCCGCCCGCGATGGCCCAGGTGTGGACCATGCAGGCCGCCGGGCATGGCCGTTCGCCGGTGGACGACCTGCTGGCCGCGCTCGACGGCAACGGCTACACGGGCGTGGTGGCGACGAACTGCGCGCAGACCTACCACCGCTACGCCCGCGTCGGCGAGCGGCTGACCCCGGCCACCCGCCTCAGTGGCCTGGCCGGCCCGAAACGCACCGCGCTCGGCGTCGGCTTCTTCGCCACCTGGAACGTCACCTGGTACGGCGACGGCGACGAGCCGGTGGCCGAGATGATGTTCCGCGTCCTGAAGTTCCGCCCCCGCGCACAAGAGCCGAAGTCGACGGAGACGGAGCCCCGGCCCGAGGGGCTGCGGCCGTATCCGCTCCAGCCCGCCGTCAACCAGGACACGGCGTTCTTCTGGGAGGGCGCCAAGCAGGGGGAGCTGCGCATCCAGCGCTGCGCCGACTGCGGCGAGCTGCGCCACCCGCCGGGCCCGATGTGCCCGCGCTGCCGCTCGGCCAACCGCTCGCACACACTCGCGAGCGGCACGGGAACCCTCTACAGCTACGTCGTGCACCACCATCCGCCCGTGCCGGGACGAGAGACGCCGTTCGTGGTGGGCGTGGTGGAGCTGCCGGAGGGCGTACGGATCGTGGGCAACGTCGTGGACTGTCCCATCGGGGAAGTGGAGATCGGGATGCGGCTGAGAGTGACGTACCGTGCCATGGACGACCGGCTCGTCCTGCCCATGTGGGCGCCGGAGGAGTCATGATCGGCGCCGCGCTGCCCGAGCTGTCGATCGAGCTCACGCCCACCGTGGTCATCTCCACCGCCCTGGCCACCAGGGACTTCACGCCGGTGCACCACGACACGGCGCTCGCCCGTGCCCAGGGCTCGAAGGACATCTTCCTCAACATCCTGACCACCATGGGGCTGGTCGAGCGTTACGTCACCGACTGGGCCGGCCCCCGGGCCGTGATCAGGAGCATCGACGTCAAGCTCGGCGTCCCGGCGTACGCGGGCGACCGGCTCACCTTCACCGGGACGGTCGTGGCGGGCGCGGACGACCGGCTCACGGTCGAGGTGCGCGGCCGGGTGAGCCTCGGCGACCACGCCACCGCAACTGTCACCTTGACGTCCGGGGAGGTCTAGTGCGGGCAAGCACCGCCATCGCGGGCATCGGTGCCACCGAGTTCAGCAAGGAGTCAGGACGTACGGAGCTGCGGCTCGCCGCGGAGGCCGTGCTCGCCGCGCTCGACGACGCGGGCCTGTCGCCCGGCGACGTGGACGGCCTGGTCACCTACAGCCAGGACGCCAACCAGGAGATCGCCGTGGCCAGGGAGACGGGGATCGGCGACCTGACCTTCTTCTCCCGGGTCGAGTACGGCGGCGGCGCGGCCTGCGGCACCGTCGCGCACGCGGCCATGGCCGTGGCCACCGGCATGGCGGAGACCGTGGTCTGCTACCGGGCCTTCAACGAGCGCTCGGGCCGCCGCTTCGGCCAGCCGAACGCCGGGCTGACCGGCCAGCCGACCTCGCAGGGCCTGGAGATGAGCTGGCACGTGCCGTACGGGCTGATGACCCCCGCGGCCTGGGTGGCCATGTTCGCCCGCCGCTACATGCACACCTACGACGCCACCTCCGAGGACTTCGGCCGGGTCGCCGTGGCCATGCGCAGGCACGCCGCCACCAATCCCGCGGCATGGTTCCACGGGCGGCCCATCACGCTGGCGGAGCACCAGGAGTCGCGGTGGATCGCCGAGCCGCTGCACCTGCTCGACTGCTGCCAGGAGAGCGACGGGGCGGTGGCCCTGGTCGTGACCTCGACCGAACGCGCCCGCGATCTGCGCAGGTCCCCGGCCGTGATCACGGCCGCGGCGCAGGGGGCGGGCGCGGGGCAGATGATGATGACCAGCTACTACCGCGATGACATGAGCGGATTGCCGGAGATGTCCGTGGTCGGCCGGCGTTTGTGGGAGACGTCGGGGCTGTCGCCCGCCGACATCCGGACCGCCATCCTGTACGACCACTTCACCCCGTTCGTCCTGACCCAGCTGGAGGAGCTCGGCTTCTGCGGCCGCGGCGAGGCGCCGGGCTTCGTCAGGGACGGCGGCATCGAGCTGGACGGCTCCCTGCCGGTCAACCCGCACGGAGGGCAGCTCGGGGAGGCGTACATCCACGGCATGAACGGCATCGCCGAGGCCGTCCGCCAGATCAGGGGCACCGCCGCCAACCAGCTGCAGAACGTCACGAACGTCCTCGTGACGGCCGGCACCGGCGTCCCGACGAGCGGCCTGATCCTGTCCTCCGACTGAGGCCGGGAGCCTGGCCCCGGATGAGCCGATGTCACATCGGTCCGGTTTCATGGGTCGAAGCGATGAGACCGGGCCGACCGAGGAATGTGACAGATGCACGACAACGAATCCCTGACCGGCGTCTTCGAGGCGCACCGCGGTCAGCTGCGGGCCGTCGCGTACCGGATGCTCGGCTCGGTGAGCGAGGCCGACGACGCCGTGCAGGAGGCGTGGATCAGGCTCAACCGGGCCGACACCGCCGACGTCGAGAACATGGGCGGCTGGCTCACCACGGTCGTGGCCCGCATCTGCCTCAACCTGCTGCGCTCCCGCGAGACCCGCCGCGAGGAGCCGCTGGCGGAGCGCCTGCCGGATCCGGTGGTGAGCCGGGCCGACGGCATGGACCCCGAGCAGGAGGCGCTGCTGGCCGACTCGGTGGGGCTCGCGCTGCTCGTCGTGCTGCAGCGGCTGGAGCCGACCGAGCGGCTGGCGTTCGTGCTGCACGACATGTTCGCGGTGCCGTTCGACGAGATCGCCGCCGTCATCGGCCGCAGCTCCGCCGCCACTCGGCAGTTGGCCAGCCGGGCC
>NZ_BAAAMU010000080.1:0-47351 GCF_039529435.1 Nonomuraea maheshkhaliensis | reverse complement strand
CCCCGCCGGCCGGGGCCGCCCCGGGGGGCCGGCCGCCCCAGGGCGGACAGCGACGAGGGCCGGCCGGCCGCGATGGCCTCCCGGGCGCGCTCGGCGATGGCGGTGCCGGACGCGTACGCCTCCAGGCAGCCCAGCCGGCCGCACGAGCACCCGCGCCCGCCCGGCCGCACCATGACGTGGCCCAGCTCGCCGCCGTTGCCCGCCGCGCCCCGGTGCAGGCGTCCGCCGATGACCGAGCCGCCGCCGACGCCGGTGGAGACGGTGAGGTAGAGCATGGTGCTGGTGCCGCGCCCCGCGCCGTACCGGAACTCGCCCAGCGCCGCGGCCGTGGCATCGTTCTCAAGCACGGAAGGGACGCCGAACGCCTCGGAGGCCATCGCCCCGACGGGGACGTCGATCCACCCCGGCAGGTGCGGCGGGCACTCCAGCACGCCGGTCCTGGTGTCCAGCGGTCCGCCGCAGGAGATGCCGACCGCGGCCACCTCGGGCAGCCCGGCCTCCGCGACCGCCTTCCTGCCCAGGTCGAACAGCCGGTCCAGGACGCGCCGCGGCCCCTCGTCCCTGCGGGTGGGGGCGACCTGCCAGCCGTGGATCAGGCCGTCGCCGGTGACCACGCCGGCGGCGAGTTTGGTGCCGCCGATGTCGAGCGACAGGACGGCGGGACGATCGTGCTGCATGGGACCTCCGGCGGGACCTCCGAAGGGAACGGCCGCCACATCCGCTGTGACATCGTTCCCACACGGATCCTAGGTGGAATTTTCCCCATGGGTCAACGCGCGCCAGGCCGGAAAGGTCAGAGCGCGGGCGGCGGCGCGGTGGATTCGCGCTGGACGAGCCGCACGTTGAGCACGGTCGTGACGGAGTCGGACTCGGGCCGCTCGATCCGCTCGTCGAGCCGGCGCACCGAGGTCGCGCCCAGGTTGAAGGTGTCCTGCGAGACCGCGCTGACCGTCGGCGAGACCATGCTCATCCACGGCGCGTCGTCGAACGCGACGAGGCTGATGTCGGCGGGCACGCGCAGCCCGAGCTCGTGGATCGCCCGCCAGACGCCCTCGGCGAGCACGTTGTTGGCGGTGAAGACGGCGGTCGGGCGGTCGGGGCCGCGCAGGATGTCGAGGGCCCTGCGGCGGGAGTCGGCGACGTCCCAGCCGGAGGAGACGACGAGATCGGGATCGACCGTGATGCCGCCGGCCGACAGCGCCTCCAGGTAGCCCTGGTGGCGCTCGTAGCCCGTGGTCCAGTCGGTCTCGTCGATGAACAGCGCGATCCTGCGGTGGCCCAGCCCGACCAGATGGGCGGTGGCGGTGCGGGCGCCGACGCGGTTGCCGACCACCACGCCGTCGGTGGAGCCGGCCGCGAACTGCCGGTCCACCTCGACGACCGGGATGCCGTGGGAGGACAGGTAGGTGGACACGGCCGACGAGGTAGGCGTGACGATGACGCCGGCCACCCGGAGGGCGACCAGCGCCTCGGCGGCCTCGCTCTCGGCCTGCGCCGACAGGCTCGTGTCGAACAGCACCATGGTGTAGCCGCGTTCGCGGGCCTCGCTGCTGGCCCCGGCGGCAAGTTCGGCGTAGAACGGGTTGCGCAGATCGCTCACCAGGATCCCGACCGACCGGCTGACCTGCTGCTTGAGCGTGCGGGCCATGACGTCGGGGACGTAGCCCAGCTCGGCGGCGGCGCGCAGGACGCGCTCGCGAACGTCGCTGGCGGCGTAGCCGCGCCCGGTCAGCGCCCGCGAGACGGTGGAGCGCGAGACGCCGGCGGCCTCGGCCACGTCCTTGATCGTGGGACGGCGGGAACGGCTGAGGGGAGTGCTGCGCCGTTCTACGGTCATGTGTTCCCTTCCGGTACCACGTCCACCAGCGCCTCGGCGTGCTGTCCGAGCCGCAGGTCGCCGATGGTCAGGTCGACTGCGAGACGAACGCGGCGTCGCGGCACGGTGTCGGCGCCGAGACGGAGATGCACCTGCTCCACGCCCCCCGCGGGCAGCTTGAGCGTCAGTGATCCCCGTTCGCGCCTCCAGCCGGCCGGAACCACCGGTTCGATGGTCGCGACGGCCTTGTCCGGCCACGGGTTGCGCACGGTGGCCGTCAGCACGACCTCGCCGCCCGCGGGGACGCTCGTATAGTACGGCGTCAGTCGGCACAGCACCCCGTCGGCGCCGAGGTCGAGCCGGTCGAGCGGGAGCAGGTCGTGGTGCAGCGCCACCAGCTCCTCCCCTCGTCCGGTCAGGTGGCGCAGGTAGTCGTCGTCCACCCAGCGGGGCCGCCAGTGGCCGCTGACCATGAGGTCGGGGCGCAGGCGCCGGTACAGCGCGGCGCTCTTCCGGTAGTCCTCGATCTGGAATCTATTCTTGTACTGAAAATTCAGGATCTCCTGGCGTTCTTCCGGAATGCCCATTCCGTCCTGCTGGTCGCCGGTCACCAGCACCCGGTGCCCGTCCACCTCGAACTCGTACGCCGCCGCGAACAACGTGTGCCCCGGCAGGTCGTGCACCGTGATCTCGTACTCGCGCCAGCGCACCGTCTCCCCCAGCCCGAGCACCCGGTCGGCGGGGATGGGGTCGAACCACTGGCAGGGCAGGTCGTGGTGGAGCGGCGTGGCCAGGATGGGCGCGATGTGGGACGGCGCCCAGATCTCGGTGCCCTCGACGTCGCGCAGCAGCGGCATGCCCGCCACGTGGTCGTCGTGGTAGTGGGTGGGCACGGCCACCTCGACGTCGGTGACGCCGTAGTGCTCGCGCAGCGCGGGCAGCGAGGCCAGCCACGGCCGCCTGGCCTCGCGGGCCGTGCTCTTGACCAGACCCGTGGACATGTCGTAGCCGAAGTCGAACACCATGGCCGCGCCGGACTCCGACAGCAGCACGTAGCTGTAGGACTGGCTGCTCCTGTTCATCAGCAGATGCGGCGTGACCTGGATGAAGGGGTTCTCCAGCAGGCCGCGCACGTCCCAGGGGTGGGGGCGGCGGAAGTCCACGTACCGCTGCATCGCCGTCGAGAGCCGGGCGAGCGCGTCCTTCGGCTCCGTCATCGGGTCGCCGTGGGAGGGCAGCAGCACGTCGAGCTCCTCCCGCTGGAGCAGCTCGGCGCTGATGACGACCATGGCAGGGCCCTCGTTCTCGGTGTAGGACCACTGGGTGGCGGCCAGGGACCACACCTTGCCGGAGGCGTAGATCAGGTCGCCGGTGAAGGCGATCCGGCCGACCACGTACGTGACCGAGCCCGGCGTGTGCCCCGGCGTGGGCAGGACACGCACATCGACCCCGCCGTATCTGGCCGTCCGGTATTCCGGCACCACGCCCGCCACCGGCACGGGGTCGAGCAGGGAGAAGCGGTCGTCGCGCAGGTCGTAGTCGTTGAGGATCTGGCGCCCCTGCCACATCTCGCCGACCTTCTCGAACAGGTCGCGCTCGACCGGCGGCACGTGAACGGCGACGCCCGCCGCGGCCGCCCGGTGCAGGCCCTGCGCCTGGTCGCGGTGGTGGTGGGTCATCAGCACGTCGGTGATGCGATCGAGGCCGAGCTCGTCGAGCAGGTCGAGCACCCGCCCGGAGCCGAAGTCGATCGCGATCCCGGTACGCTCCTCACCCGGCCGGCCGGGAGCCCTGACGACGTAGACGTGACAGGTGTCCTCGACGCGGAGCACCCCGGGCGCGACTTCGATGACTTCCATCCTCACGACGCCGCATCCTATCCGGAATCGTTCCCACAGCCCATGCCCGGGAACGCCTCATCCCCGCCACCACTCCGCCACCCGGCGCAGGTCGGCGCCGGTGATCGGCTCGCCGGTGTTGTCGATGGACTCCACGTAGTACAGGGCGGGAACGCCCAGCTCAGGCTGGACCTCGGCGTACGCGAGCCAGTCGGCGCGGCTGGGCATGGGCCACTGGTCGGTGTCGATCAGGTGGCCCGGCATGGCGCGAGCGGCCACGGCATGGCGGTAACGGAGCTGGTCGACGGCGGGGACGAGGTCGCCGGCGACGTCGTACTCCAGCACGTCGTTGAGCCTGATCATGTCGCTGACGTCGGCGAAGGCCGGGTGCGGAGTGTGCGTGATCATGAGGGAGTCGGGTTTGACGGCCTTGGCGAGGTCGTACAGGGTGGCGAGCAGTTCGTGCAGGAGCGCCGGGCCCCAGGCGGAGCCGTACGCCTTCAGGTGCGCGCCGCTGGGCGACCACTGGGTGAAGTCGACCTTGAAGCCGTCTGCGCCGAGATCGCCCAGGAGGCGCTCCATGACGGCCCTGATCCGCCGCCGGTAGGCCGGGTTCGACGGGTCGGCGGCCACGGCCCGGCCGCCGGCGTCGGTCACGCACTCCTGCGCCGGCAGCCCCTCCGGCGACCAGGCCCGCCACCAGAGCAGCACCCGCTGGCCGCGCGCGTGCCTGGCGGCGATCCACGCGCTCAGGTCGGGCCACTTGGCCTGGTCCGGCTCGGGGTCGCCGTAGGTGAGCTGCCAGCGGTCGTCGATCACGATCGTGCCGGGCACGATGCCGTGCTCCTCGATCCTGGCCAGCCACTCGTCGTACAGATCCTGCCGGGACAGCTCGACCGGCGAGCGGCCGGCGGCCCTGGCGCACTGGGCGCCCCAGCCGCAGAAGATCGGCTCGCTCCACCACGCGTGCCGCTCCCGTGCGGGCCCGCGCGGTGCCAGGCCGTGGGCGACGAGGTCGTCGCGGTGGTGGGTGATCGCCTCCCAGGGCGAGGCGGCGGCGCGGAACACGACGGCCGGAGAGGTCCACGCCCCGCGCACCTCGGTGTGGCACTCGTAGTCGAACCGCAGCAGCGCCCCGCCGTCCAGCGGCTCGTACGCGAGCTCGGTGAAGGTCAGCTCGGCGATCCCGGCGCGTACGGAGGCGCCCAGCCACTCGCCGCCCGGCACGTCGGTGGCGCCGGCGGGGGCCTCCTTGCCGAAGGCCAGGACCAGCGGCGGCGGGGAGAAGACGGCGTGCAGCCGCCCCGGCGAGGCGTCGCCGACGACGGTGAGCGCGACCGGGACGGAAAGGGGCCGCACGACCTGGATCGGGTGCGCGGGCGTGGGGCTGAAGACGCCGCGCGCGTGCAGGCCCGTTCTGAACGTGCCCGACGCCCCGGTGTTGAGCACGGCCCGGCCGCCCATGAGGGTCACGTCGCTGAGCACGCCGTCCCCCTCGACCCGCACCTCCAGCGCGATGGTCTCGGGGGTGCAGGTCAGCCGGACCGTCTTGGCCTCCCACCCGGTCGTGCGCTGCGGGAAGTCGAAGACGACCGTGTCGCCGCGCTCGGCAAGGACAGGCGGCAGCGTCTCGTACGTCTCGTCGCGCCCGGCCGCGGTGCTGACCGAGGCGAGCAGGTTGAGCGTCATCCAGCCTTCGAGCTCGGCGCTGGGGTCGGTGCGGGAGACGGTCAGCCGGTAGTGGCCGCTGTCCAGGTGGTGAGCGGTGTCAGTGGTGGTGATGCGCATGGGTCGGCCGGATGCCTCGATCGTCGTGATGAGCTGGGCGGGGGTGGTCGTTCATCCCTTGCTGCCGGTGGTGGCGATGCCGCGCACGAAGTGCTTCTGGCCGAGGAAGAACAGGATGATCATGGGGATGGTGGTGATCACGCTGGCCGTCATGACGATCTCCCAGTGCCACTCGCCGCCGAACCCGAACTGGTCGAGCAGCGCCTTCAGCCCGCGCGGCACGGTGAACGTGCTGGAGTCGCGCAGGTAGATGAGCGGGCGCATCAGGTCGGTCCAGGCCGCCTGGAACTCGAACAGCAGCGTCACCACGATCGCCGGCCGGCACAGCGGCAGCGCGATCTTCGTGAAGATCTTCCAGTTGTTCGCCCCGTCCATCTTCGCCGCCTCGAACGGCTCGCGCGGCAGCCCGAGGAAGAACTGGCGCAGCAGGAAGATGTAGAACGCGCTGCCGAACAGGTTCTGGGCCCACAGCGGCGTCAGGGTGCCGACCATGCCGAGCGAGTTCCAGATGAGGAACACCGGCACCATGGTGACCGCGCCGGGCAGCATCATGGTGGCCAGCAGCAGGCCGAACAGCGGCCCCCTGCCGGGAAAGCGGAAGTAGGCGAAGCCCCAGGCCACCATGGCGCTGGTGACGGTCACCGCGACGGCGGCCAGCACCGTCACCAGCAGCGTGTTGACCAGCCACAGCGCCAGCGGCGCCTCCTGCCACACCCGGATGTAGTTGTCGAAGGTGAACGTCTCGGGCAGGATCCGGTGGTCGAACACCTCGCTGCGCGGCTTGAAGGAGGCGCTGAGCAGCCAGACGAACGGGTAGACGAACGCGACGGTGAACGCGCCCAGCACGGTGTAGGTCAGGATCCGCCTGGCCCGCCTCACGGGTTGCCTCCTTCGTAGTGGACGAACCGCCTGGTCACCAGGATCTGCACGCCGGTGATCGCCATGATCACGACGAACAGCAGCCAGGCCAGCGCGGAGGCGTAGCCCATGTGCAGGAACTCGAAGGCCTGCTGGAACAGGTAGATCGCGTAGAACAGCGCGGCGTCGTTGCTGTAAGTCGTGTTGCCCGCGCCGAAGAAGGCGGTGTACGCCTCGGTGAAGGACTGCAGGGCGTTGATGCTGTCCACGATGAACAGGAAGAACAGCGTGGGGCTGATCATCGGCACGGTGATCCGCAGGGTGCGCTTCCACCAGCCGGCGCCGTCCACGAGGGCGGAGTCGTACAGTTCCTGGGGCACGCCGCGCAGGGCCGCCAGGATGATGACCACCGAAGCGCCGACGGTCCACAGGCTCATCAGCACCAAGCCGGGCTTGACCCAGCCGGGGTCGGTGGTCCAGGCGGGGCCGTCGATGCCGAAGACGCCGAGGAGGCCGTTGATCAGGCCGCTCTGGCCGTTGAACAGCATCAGCAGCAGGATGCCGATGGCGACCGGCGGGGTCATCTTGGGCAGGAAGAAGGCGGTGCGGAAGAAGCCGGTGGCCCGGGCGGCGCTGTTGAGCAGCAGCGCCAGCCCGAGGGAGACGACGAGCTGGGTGGGCACCGACATCACGGTGAACAGGAACGTGTTGCGCAGCGCCAGCCCGACCTTGGGGTCCTCGAAGAGGGTCACGTAGTTGTCGAAGCCGACGAACGACGGGTCGTTGATGACGTCGTAGTCGGTCAGCGACAGGTACGCGCTGTTGATCACGGGCCACGCGGTGAAGATCAGGAACCCGAGGATCCACGGGCTGATGAACAGCAGCGCCGCCCTGGTCTCGATCCACTGCAACGACCGCCGGCGCGAGGCTCTGGTACGGGAGCGGGACATCTCAGTTCGTACGCTTCGTCCAGCCGGCCCATGCCTCGTCCAGCGCCTTCTGGGCCTCCTGCTGGGCCCGGTCGAGTGCGGCCTTCGGCTCGTCCTGGCCGTTGAGCACCCGGTTCACCGCGCCCTGCCAGGCGTCCTTGAACTCCTTGTCGGCCGGGTTCGCGGGCAGGCTGAAGGTGTTGTCGTTGGCCTCGTAGAAGGCCTTCACGCCGGAGTCCCACGGCTCGCCGCCGGAGGTGAGCAGCTTCTCGATCTCCTCGTCGGCCTTGACGTTGCCGGTGAGGATGCCGGTGAGGATGCCGGTGAACGGCTTGTCGTCCGCCTCGCGCTTGTCCAGCCGGGCCTGGGCGGCGGCCTTCCACGTGTCGACCAGGGTCATGGTCTTGGCGAAGCGGCAGGCGGCGCCGGGGTTCTCGGCGCCCTTCGGGATGGCCCAGGACGGGCCGGAGGAGTAGGCCAGCGGCTTGCCCTCGGGCGTGCGGAAGGTGTCGAAGACCATGGGCGCCTTGGGCGAGACGTCGTTGAGCACGTTGACGTACCACTGCTCCATGGGCATCGCGCCGAGCTCGTCGCCGGCGAACTGGTTGCCCTTGCCGAAGAAGTCGGCCGCGTCGCGCACGGCCTTGACCTTGGCGAAGCCGCCCTGCGCGTCGTAGATGGAGACGGCGAACTCCAGCGCCTTGACCACCTGCGGGGAGTTGAGCTGCGCGGTCCTGCCGTCGGCCGAGAGCAGGTCGGCGCCGAGGGACTTGGCCCACAGCGGCAGGAACTCCGGCAGCTTGCTGTCGTAGCCGATCACCCGGAGCCTGCCGCCCGGCGCCTTGAGCAGCTTCTTCGCCGCGGCGGTGATCTTGTCCCAGTCGGAGCCGTTGACGTCCGCGATGGTCAGGCCCGCGTCCTTGAGCAGGTCGGCGTTGGCCATGGTGATCTGGACCTGGTTGAACTCGGGGATGGCCCACACCTCGCCGCCGAACGTCACCTGGCTCAGCGCGTCCTTGTTGTACATCGAGGTGTCGATCCGCTCGCCCTGGACGCACGCGGTCAGGGGGATGATCGCGCCGCGCGAGGCGAAGGTGCCGATCTGGTCGCGGTTGGCGTAGATGAGGTCAGGCGGGTCGCCCGCCGCCACCGACGACAGGAACTGCTGGATGTCGAGATCGCCCTCGACGAGCTTCACGTCAGCGCCGCCGAGCGCCTTCTTGGCCAGGTCGACGCGGGTGCTCCCGATCTCGTCGGTCGCGCCGAAGCCCATCGCGGAGATGGTGCCCGAGTAGGTCGCGCCGGGGTTGAACTGGCCGGCCGAGGGGGCCGGGGCCGACGCTCCGCCGGTGCCCCTGGCACAGGAGGTGAGCGCGAGCGCCAGCGACACCGACAGCACCGACCAGCGGACGAGCGGGGTTCTCATGGGGGGTTTCGCCTCCACACTGATCAAGCGGGGCATCAAGCATGCTGATGACGGCCACGTGGCGCCAGGCCAGTGTGGCAACGTTCACACATCTGAGAACGTACCCATATCGCAGAAAAAACGTCAACCACTCCTTTCACTGCGTTTCCTTGTCGTTAAGGAGGTGCGACGGTGTGGAACGCCTGCGGAACGGCCGACGCCGCCTGCCCCGCGGTCGATCCCGCACACGCGAGAGGGCCCGGCCGGGAAGTCCGGCCGGCCCCTCATCGGGCAGGCGCCCCAGGGGCAGGGGGGTACGGGCGCCCTGTTGGTCGTCGGGTCCTGTTGATCAGGCCCCGCCGTGGTCGGGAAGGGTCAGTGCTTCGACGCCTTCTCCGCGCCGACGCCGGTGAGCGAGCGGACCTCGATCTCGGCGTACTTGGCCGCGTTGTACTCCTTGCTGAGCACGGTGCCGATCCAGCCGCACAGGAAGCCCAGCGGGATGGAGACGATGCCGGGGTTGCTCAGCGGGAAGATGGCGAAGTCGGCCGTCTTGAACAGCGCCGTCGGGCCGCCGGACACCACGGGCGAGAAGATCACCAGCACCAGCGCGGAGACCAGACCGCCGTAGATGGCCGCGACCGCGCCGGCCGTGTTGAACCTCTTCCAGAACAGGCTGTAGAGGATCGCCGGCAGGTTGCCCGAGGCCGCCACCGCGAAGGCCAGCGCCACCAGGAACGCCACGTTCTGGCCCTGGGCGAGGATGCCCAGGCCGATCGCGGCGGCGCCGATGACGAAGGCGGAGATGCGGGCCACCACGACCTCCTGGCGCTCGCTGGCCTGGCCGCGTTTGAAGACGTGCGCGTACAGGTCGTGCGAGAAGCTGGAGGAGGATGCCAGCGTGAGTCCGGCGACCACGGCCAGGATCGTGGCGAAGGCCACGGCTCCGATCAGCGCCAGCAGGATCGTGCCGCCCACCGAGCCGAAGATCTCCTCACCGATCCGTTGCGCCAGCATCGGCGCCGCGGTGTTGCCCGCCGCGTCTCCCTCGGCGATCGCCGTCTTGCCGACCAGCGCCGCCGCGCCGAAGCCGAGGACCAGGGTCAGGAGGTAGAAGACGCCGATGATGCCGATGCCCCACAGGACCGACTTGCGGGCGTCCTTCGCGGTGGGAACGGTGTAGAAGCGGATGAGGATGTGCGGCAGGCCCGCCGTGCCCAGCACCAGGGCCAGGCCCAGGCTGATCAGGTCGATCTTGCCCGCCAGGCCCTGGGCCTCGGTGCCGTACTTCAGGCCCGGGCTGAGGAAGGACTCGGGATTGGCCTTGGGGCCGCTGACCGTGGCGGCCTGGCCGAGCAGGGCCGACAGGTTGAAGCCGAACTTGCCCAGCACCAGCAGCGTCACCAGGGCGGCGCCGCTCATGAGCAGCACGGCCTTGACGATCTGCACCCAGGTGGTGCCCTTCATGC
This sequence comes from Nonomuraea maheshkhaliensis, assembly GCF_039529435.1. Lineage (NCBI taxonomy): Bacteria > Bacillati > Actinomycetota > Actinomycetes > Streptosporangiales > Streptosporangiaceae > Nonomuraea > Nonomuraea maheshkhaliensis. The sequence goes on along the minus strand of NZ_BAAAMU010000080.1, from coordinate 37,248 downwards.
CGCCGAAGACCACGTACACGATCATGAGGGCGCCGACGCCGACGATCGTCCACGCCTTGCCGGCCGGGCTGTCGATGCCGAGCAGCAGGCCGACCAGCGCGCCCGCGCCCACCATCTGCGCCAGCAGGTAGAAGATGCTGACCACGATCGTGGACACGCCGGCCGCCGTGCGGACCGGGCGCGGGCTCATCCTGAACGCCAGCACGTCGGCCATGGTGAACTTGCCGGAGTTCCGCATCAGCTCGGCCACCAGCAGCAGCGCCACCAGCCAGGCGACCAGGAACCCGATGGAGTACAGGAACCCGTCGTAACCGGACAGCGCGATGATGCCCGCGATGCCGAGGAACGACGCGGCCGACATGTAGTCGCCGCCGATCGCCAGGCCGTTCTGCACGCCGCTGAACGACCGGCCGCCCGCGTAGTAGTCGGCGGCCGTCTTGGTCTGACGGCTCGCCCAGAAGGTGATCGCCAGGGTGGCGGCCACGAAGGTGAGGAAGAGGATCATCCCCAGGGTCGTCGAGGTCACTGGGTCTTCTCCTCCACCTCGTGGCGCAGCTTGTCGGCGATCGGGTCGAGCGCCTTCTCCGCGTGCCTGGCGTACGCCCACGCGATGAGGAACGTCGAGACGAACTGCAGCAGCCCGAAGACGAGCCCCACGTTGATCTCACCGATCAGCTCGATGGCCATGAACCCGCGCGCCCAGCCGGACAGCACCACGTAGAGCAGGTACCACACGAGGAACGCCACGGTCATGGGAAAAGTCCAGCGGCGGAAACGCCGTTTCAGTTCCTGGAACTCACTGCTCTCCTGCATTTGCTCATAGACCGATGCGTCATGTTCTTGTGTCGTCACGAGACCTCCACTGTGATGCGGATCACGCCCAACGTAAGAGCGCAACCTACCTGTCGTGGAGATCCGAAGGAGGGTTGTTCGCCGAGCCGCTGTGGGCGGGCGATTAGTTGGGGATGGCCTGCGGTGAAAGGTCCGTATGGCGCGATGAGCGGTCGGCTATCCCAATCACCCCTTTACGGCTCCCGCCGTCAGCCCTTCGACGATATAGCGCCGGATCGCGGCGAACAGCACCAGCGTGGGCACCACCGACACGACCGTGGCCGCGGCCATCGAGCCCCAGTCGATGTCGTACTGGGTGATGAAGGAGTTCATGGCCACGGGGATCGTCTTGGCGTCCTCGCTGTCGATGAACGTGATCGCCAGGAACAGCTCGTTCCAGCACTGCACGAACGCGAAGATGAACGTGGCCGCGATCCCCGGCAGCATCACCGGGATGACCACCCGCACCATCGCCACCAGCCGGGAGGCGCCGTCCACCTGCGCGGCCTCCTCCAGCGCCACCGGCACCCGCTCGTAGAAGCCGCGCATGATGATGGTGGCGAACGGCACCAGCATGGCCACGTACACCAGCATCAGCCCCGACAGGCGATTGAGCAGGTCGAGGTCGGACATCAGCAGGTAGAGCGGCCCGAGCGCGATGAACAGCGGGATCATCTGGGTGACCAGGAACGCCAGCATCAGCATGCCGCGCCCGGGAAAGGCGAAACGGGCCAGCGTGTAGCCCCCCAGCACGCCGATCGCGGTCACCGCCGCGGCGGCGGAGAGCGAGACGAGCAGGGAGTTGAGCAGGTACGCGCCGAAGTCGGCGAAGGAGAACAGCTCCGCGTAGTGCTCGAAGGTCGGGTTCGCCGGCCAGTACCGCAGCGGCACCGAGAAGATCTCCGGCTTGGGCTTCAGCGAGGTGACGACGATCCAGTACAGCGGGAACAGGGTGATCAGCAGCCAGGCGCCGAGCACGACGACCTTGGCCGCGAGCGCGAGCCGCCTCATCGGGCCTTCTCGAATCTCGTGGCGTTCAGGTAGAAGACGCTGAAGGCCAGCAGCAGGCCCAGGATGAGCAGGCCGACCGCGCCCGCCCGGCCGTAGTCGCCGCCGATGACCTGCTGGATGAGGAACGTGGTGATGATGTCGGTGCTGCCGGCCGGGCCGCCGCCGGTCATCGAGTAGATCAGGTCGGGGAAGTTGAGGATCCAGATGATCCGCAGCAGCACGATCAGCGCCAGAGTGGGCCTGATGTGCGGCAGCGTGACGTGCCAGAACTGGCGCAGCCGGGAGGCCCCGTCGACGGAGGCCGCCTCGTAGAGCTCCTTGGGCACCGACTGCAGCGCGGCCATGATCATGATGGCGAAGAACGTGACGCCGTACCAGATGTTGGCCACGATTACCGAGGTCATCGCCCAGCCCGGCGTGGCCAGGAAGCCGATGCGCCCGTCGATGAGCCCCGCCTTCAGCAGCAGGTCGTTGATCACGCCGAACTGGCCGTTGAACATCCACCGCCACAGCAGCCCGATCAGGAACCCCGACATCGCCCAGGGGAAGAACACCCACGCCTGGTACAGCCCCCGGCCCCGGAAGTGGCGCCGCAGCAGCAGCGCCAGCCCGAAGCCGAGGAAGAACTGGAAGAACAGCGACACGGCGACCCACGTGCCGGTGTTGCGCAGCGCCGTCCAGAACCGGTCCTCCCCCAGGACGGCCCGGAAGTTCTCCAGGCCGACGAAGGGCGTCGAGGTCAGGTCGAACAGGTTGTAGCGCTGGAACGCGATCACCGCGCCGCGGATCATCGGGTAGTACGTGAACAGCACCACGAACACCACGCCAGGCAGCAGGCACAGCGCGATGAACCGGGCCCTGCGGACGGTGAAGGCGCGGTTCACGACACCTTCTTGGCCTGGTCCGCCCAGAAGGCGTCCCACGCCTTCAGCACCTCGGCCGTGCTCTTCTTGCCGGTGATCAGGGCCTGGACATCACGGTCGGAGTCGACCAGGAACTGGCTCCAGCCGGGGTAGTCGACCGGCCTGATCGTGATCACCTGCTTGGGGTCCTGCTGCGCCTCCAGGTACGCCTTCCACGCGCCCTGCGAGAACTGCGGGTCGCTCTGGGCCTGCTTGGAGATCGGGATGAGCGAGTTGCCCTTGGCGAAGGCGATGCTCTGCTTGGCCTCCGACAGGAACTGCACCAGCTTGACCGCCTCCTTCGGGTGCTTGGTGAAGGAGGTCGCGCCCCAGCCGGCGTAGCCGACGGGCTGGTAGGCATACCCGCTGGGGCCCTTGGGGATGGGGGCGGTGGACCAGGCCGTGACTCCGCTCTCCTCGACCGTCTTGATCACTTCGGGGTCCTGGATGAGCATGCCGGTGACGCCCGAGGTGAAGCCCTGGACCATCTCCGGGTAGCCCCAGGAGACGGAGTCGGGGGGCGACGCCTCCTTGAAGATCTTCACGTAGAGGTCGAGGGCCTGGGCGGCCTCCGGGGTCGAGAAGATCGTCCGCTTGTCCTTCAGATAGAAGGATTTCTCAGGATCCAGGGCCTCACCGTTGTACGCGCTGATCATCATCACCGCGTAGTCGGCCCCGCCCTTGCCGCCCCTGAACGAGTAGCCGAAGCGGTCGCCCGAGGTCATCTGCTTGCCCGCCTCGTACAGCTCCTGCCAGGTGGCCGGGGGCTTGGTCATGCCGTAGTCGGTCCGGTAGAACAGGGTCCGCTGGTAGAACCCGTACGGGATCAGGTAGGGCTTCCCGCCGACCTCGACCGCCTTCTTCTGGGCCAGCTCGGTCAGGTCCGGCCAGCCGGCCCAGTCCGTGGTGGGCAGCTCGGCCAGCCAGCCGTTGTTGGAGAAGGACTTGGCCGTGTGGTCGCGCACTTCCAGCACGTCCAGGTCCTTCTTCGTCTGCAGGATCTGGGTGATCTTCTGGTCGGCGCTGTCGAGGGGCGGGGAGACGAGTTCGACGGTGACGCCGGGGTTGGCCTTCTCGAAGTCGGCGATCAGGGACTTGATGAGCTTCGTACGTTCCGGGCTGGTCAGGCTCTCGATCATCCGCAGCCGTACCTCGCCCGAGGACGACGAGCCGGAGCCGCCGCACCCGGCGGACACCAGCGTCACGGCGACCACGGCCGCCAGGAGGAGGGGGTTTCTCACGACGAGCCTCCCGCGATGGTTCAGACAGCGCTGTCAGTCACGCGCTGTGAGCCAACCTAGGCGACCAGCCCCTCAAGCGCCAGACCGAGGTCCTTGATCAAAGTGTCGGCGGGCTCCAGGCCGACCGAGAGCCGCACGAGACCGACGGGGATGCCCATCGTGGCCCGCACGCTCTCCTCGGTGGACAGCGCGGGTGCGTTCACCAGGCTCTCGAACCCACCCCACGACACCCCGATCCTGAAATGTCGCAATTTATCGAGAAAAGCTGCGACCTTCTCCCGCGACTCCGTGTCGAGCTCCACGCTGAACAGGCTGGAGAACCCCGACATCTGCCGCAACGCGATCGCGTGCCCCGGATGCGACGGCAGCCCAGGATGGTTCACCGCCCGCACCCCCGGATGATCGTTCAGGAAGGCCGCCACCGCCAGGCCGCGCTCCTGGTGCGCCGCCATCCGGACCGGCAGGGTGCGCAGGCCCTTGATCACCTTGGCCGCGTCGTGCGGCGACATGGCGGCCCCGTAGAGCTGGTACTCGGTCAGCGCCAGCGGCCTGACCAGCCGGGCGGACCCCACGACGACCCCGCCCACCAGGTCGCTGTGCCCGCCGATGTACTTCGACAGCGAGTGCACGACGAGGTCCACCCCCATCGTCAGCGGCTTCTGGAACAGCGGCGTGGACCAGGTGTTGTCCATCACCGTCACCAGCCCGCGCTCCCGCGCCCACGCGGTGATCCCGGCGATGTCCACGACCTGGTAGGCCATGTAGGAAGGGGACTCGAAGTAGAGTAGGCGGGTGCTCCCCCTGATTGCGCTGTCACATTGCGCGAGGTCCTCGACATGCGTGTGCGTGACCCCGAACTTCTCCAGATAGCGCAGGAACTGGGTGGTGGGTCCGTAGACCGCGCCCAGCACCAGCACGTGGTCGCCGGCCGACACGAGGGAGGAGATCGTCGCCGAGATGGCTCCCATGCCCGAGCCGAAACACTTCGCCCGCTCTCCCCGCTCGAGCGCCGCGAGCTTACGCTGGGCGAGGTCGACCGTCGGGTTGGTCCCCCGCCAGTAGACGTAGCGCTCGTCCTCGTTCTTGATCGCCTCGCCGAGCTCCTCCGCGGTCTCGAACGTGAACACCGAGTTCTCGTACACCGGCGGGTTGACCGCGCCCAGCACCCACGGCTCGTCCTCGCCCAACCGGCTACAGATCCAATCGTCATCCATGGGGGCAGACTATGACAGCTCGCACGCCGAAGCCGACGATGGCCGACGTGGCCCGGCACGCGGGCGTGAGTCTCAAGACCGTCTCCCGGGTGGTCAACCAGGAGCCGCACGTCAGGACGTCGCTGCAGCAGCGGGTGCAGGCGGCGATCAGCGCGCTCGGCTACCGCCGCAACGAGGCCGCCGCCCGGCTGGCCAGGGGCGCGACCATGCTGACGCTGGGGCTGGTCATGGAGAACATCTCCAACGAGTTCTACTCCCGCCTCGCCGCCGCCGTCGAGGCCGCCACCGCCGAGCACGAGGCGCTGGTCGTGTTCGGCTCGTACGAGGAGAGCGCCGCCAAGGAGCGCATGCTCATCGAGTCCATGTACGCGCGGGGCGTCGACTCCCTGATCGTCGTTCCCTCGGCGGCCGACCACGGCTGGCTGGCCGAGCACGCCGGCCTGACCACCGTGTTCGTGGACCGGGTGCCGTCCGGGCTGCAGGCGGCCGACGTCGTCCTGCTCGACGACGTGTGGGGCGGCCGGGCCGCCACCGAGCACCTGCTGGCCCACGGGCACCGCCGCATCGCGCTGATCTCCGACGACGACGGGCTGAGCTCGGTGCACGACCGGGCCATCGGCTACCGTACGGCGCTGGCCGGGGCCGGGGTGGCGGCCGACGACGAACTCGTGGTGTGCGGGGTCTTCGAGCCCGCGCGGGTCGCCCACGAGGTCACCAGGCTGCTCGGGCTGCCCGAGCCGCCGACCGCGTTCTTCGCCACCAACAACCGGGCCGCGATCGGGATCCTGCAAGCCCTGCGGGAGCGGCCCGAGCGGCCGGCGTACGTGGGGTTCGACGACTTCGCCCTCGCCGACGTGTTCAACCCCGGCGTCACCGTGGTCCGCTACGACGTCGCCCGGCTGGCCCGCAGCGCGGTCGACCTCCTGCTCAACCCCTCGCGGGTGGCGCGGCGGGTGAAGGTACCGGTCGAGCTCGTGGCGCGCGGCTCGGGAGAAATCCCGGCCTGACTCCAAGACGGAGTCAGGTCTCGGCATGCCCTCGTCTGAATCGTGCCCTGGGCGGGTAGCCACCCGGCTGTACGACTTCGGGGCCGGCTCAAGGAGAAGAGCGATGTCCGAGAGCGACGATGCCGAGACCTCGTGGGAGGCCGCCGATCCGGACGTCTACCTGGACGTGCCCATGGTCAAGGTCGAGGAGCTCGACCTTGACGTGCAGGACCTGCGGGCCAAGGTGTCGCTGCAGGCCGAGGTGCTGGACCTGCTCCGGCTGAACGTGGGCGCGGACGTGGTGCTGGGGAGCGTCAACCTGACCATCAAGGGCGTGGAGGCGCAGGCGGTGCTGCAGGTGCGGCTGGACAACGTCGCGCGGATCATCGACCGGGTGCTGACCACGATCGACGACAACCCGCAGATCCTTGAGCACGTGACGCGCGAGCTCGGGGCCGCCGTCCACGACCTCGGCACCGGCGCGGGGCACGCGGTGCGGGACGTGGGCGTGGGCGCCGGCCACGCCGTCCGCGATCTCGGGGCCGGCACAGGGGGCGCCGTACGGGACGTGGGGGCGGGCGCGGGCACGGCGGTCCGCGACGTCGGGGCAGGGGCGGGGGAGGTCGTCCGGGATGTGGGCACGGGCGCCGGTGGCGCGGTGCGGGACGTCGGCCCCGGAGCCGGAGAGGTCGTGCGGGACGTGGCGGCGGGGGCCGGACCTGTCGTCGAGAAGCCCGGCGGCACGAGGCCGGATGAGGGGACGGCGGCGGGGCACGAGGTGGAGGCGATGAGCGCGCCCGAGCTGGCCGCCGCCCTGGCCCGCAGGACCTTCAGGGCCGGCCGCGACTGGCTCGACCACCTCACCGGCGGCCCGGGACACGCGGCCAAGCGTCATCGCAGGCGCAAGTGAGGACTCACCGTGCCGGTGCCTGAGCGCCCGGAGGTGCCGGACGTCGAGATCAGGGCCTCGGTGAAGGCCCGCGAGCTCCGCTTCCGTGCACGCCCCGAGGTGCGCACGCACGCGGAGACGGAGCCGTCCGGGGAGCACGCCTCGGGCAGCGACCGCACGAACCTGCCCGCCCAGGTGGCGGCCGGCGTGACCTATCACGACATCCAGCTCGACTTCCGCATCGCCGCCCGCCTGACCGACCCCGATCTCTCATCCCCACATGCGGGCGAGCGTCACGCTGAGGCGCCTGAACCGGGATGAGTGGTGCGGCCGGCTTCGAACGCGTCGTGGAGGACCGTCGCCAGTTCGTCGGCCAGCTCCGCGCTGGCCGCCACCACGCCGCTCCAGCGCCGGGTCAGGTCGATGTCCAGGACGATCGGGCGGCCGAACACGTCCCTGACCGCCCCGCCGCCCGCCTCCGCGAGCACCACGGAGGCGGCGATGTCCACCAGCCGATGCGTGTCCGTGGCGGCGTCGGCGAAGGCGTCCGTCGCCCCCTGAGCGACCAGGGCGCCCTCCAGGCAGCTCGTGGACAGGATCCGTACGCGTCCCGCCCGGCGCGCCACCTCCCACCACGCCGAGGCCGCCCCCGGATCGGCGGGATGGGGGCGCAGCAGGGAGACGGCCGCGCCGGGCAGGGACGTGCGGCCGGTGGTGCGCAGCGGGGACGGCGTGCCCGCCCTCGCCCACCAGCTCCGCCCGGTGTCCAGCCAGACGGTCAGCCCCTCGGTGAACGTCCCGTCCACGGCCACGGCGGCCGAGAACGCGGACAGGGGCACGCCGGCGGCGGCGTTGTTGGAGCCGTCCACGGGGTCCATGACCAGGGTCAGCGCCGAGCCGTTGTCGACCCAGCCGGTCTCCTCGGTCAGCACGTTGACCGGATGGCGGGACAGCGCGGCCAGGATGGCGTTCTCCACCAGCAGGTCGATGCGCATGGTGGGCGTGCCGTCGGCGCCCTCCGCCACGACCTCGGCCAGGGTGGCGCGGTCGTGCTCGGCGGTGGCGGCCGTGTACTCCTCCAGCGCCGCCACCGCGGCCGCGGCCAGCGCGGGATGGGCCTGCGCGGGCACCCCGGCCACCCACCCGCGCCCCTGCGGCACCGAGGAGCCGATCCGCCTGCGCTCGGAGGAACCGCCGGCGTCCGGCACGGACGTACCACCGGTATGCGGCGCGGAGGAGCCGCCATCGTGCGGCGCGGAGGGATCGTGGTCCCGTGCCGCTGGAGCGGGGTTGGGATCGCCGGGTCGTTCGGGCCCGTCCGCTTCCGGCATCGCCGTCCTCCCTCTCCGAGAAGTCCGCCCCGGCAAAGCCGCTCCCCAGGAATCCGTCACGCGAAGTCCAGTCACATGGAGGCGGCCCCGCCCTCGTCATACCCCCGCAGTCAGCAGGGTCTCACTCACCGTGATGGCCATGCGTACCTCCGGGTCTCATGATCGGGGCGGCGGGGCGTCACCCGGCGGACTACAGTCGGATCGTGGCTCTTCTCCCCCCGGCGCTGACCCAGATCCTCCGCAACAGGCCCGAGCTCGCCGGGGTGCCCTCCGTAGACCTGCTCGAACGGCTGCTGAAGCGGCCCGAGCTGGCCATCCCCGCCCTGCTCGACCTCGACGCCGACTGCCACGTCGTCAGCCAGGCCGTCCAGGCGGCGGGCGGCGCGGCCACCCGCGAGACGCTGGCCGGCCTGCTGCACGACCCTCTCGGCCGGCTCGGCGAGGTGCTGGACACGCTGGCGGGGCACGGCCTGATGACGCTCGACGGCGGCCCAGGCGGCGGCCCCGATGGCGGCCCCGGCGACGACACCGTGCGCTCGCGTCACCCCGCCGGCCTCTGGCAGCATCCGTTCGGGCTGGGCCGGCCGCTGCGGGAGTTCGGGAAGACGGTCACGGCCGAGACGCTGAAGACGATCGTCAGGACGTTCGGCGGGCAGCCGGCGGGACGCAAGGCCGACCTGGTGCGCCAGGCCGAGGAGCTGCTGGCCGACGGCGCGGCGGTGCGTGCCCGCGCGGCCCGGCTGCCGGCGCAGGCGCGTGCCGTGCTGGAGTCCATGGCCGCGGGGCCTCCCGTGCTGGCCGGCACGCAGTTCGGCTACGGTCCCGTCCCCCGTTCGCAGCCTGTCGAGCGCCTGGTGCAGGCCGGGTTCGTGATCCGTGACGGCTGGGAGTACGAGCTGCCCAGGGAGATCGCGCTGGCCCTGCGCGGCGACGGCTCGAAGCCGGCGCTGACCGGGCCGCCCCACGTGCCGGCCGGCCCTCTCCCCCCGGGCGACGGCGTGGACACGGCGCTGGCCGCGATCGAGCGGGCGCGGGCCCTGGCGGAGCTGGCCGCGACGGAGTCCGTGGCCGAGCTGAAGGCGGGCGGCGTGGGCGTGCGCGAGGTCAGGCGGGTGGCCAAGGCGCTCGGCCTGCCGGAGCAGGAGGCGGGGCTCTGGCTGGACGTCGCCTTCGAGGCCGACCTGATCGGCTCGGAGCAGGGCGAGCGGCTGATCGCCACCACGTTCCTGGACGACTGGCTGGAGCGTCCTGCGGGCCGGAGGTGGCGGGTGCTGGCCGAGAGCTGGCTGAGGCTGCCGCAGGCGCCCACTCACCGCGTCGTGGGGTGCTGCGAGGAGCATATGACGCCGCTGCCGCCGCCGTACGGGTTCGCCTGCGAGGCGGGCCGGATCCGGCGCGCGGTGCTCCAGACGCTGCGTACACTGCCTCCCGGCTTGGGCGCGGAGGCGGACAGGATGCGCGAGGCGGTGGCCTGGCGCACGCGGGCGATGGCGGAGGTGCCGGAGGCGGCCGGCGCGTTCGTCGCCGCGGCCCTGCGCGAGGCCGAGTGGCTCGGCATCGTGTCCGGCGGAGCACTCACCACGCTCGGACGGGCCCTGCTCGACTCCGGCGACTCCGGCGGAGCGCGCCCGACATCCGGAAGCACCCGGCTCGACTCCGGCGAGACGCACACGACACCCGGACACACCCTGCCCGGCTCCGGCGACGTGGACGCGCTCTTCCCCGCCCCGGTCACGACCGTGACCCTGCAGAACGACCTGACCGCCGTCGTCACCGGCGTCCCCTCCCCGGAGCTGGCCGCCTTCCTCGACCTGGCCGCCGACCTCGAATCGCGCGACCGGGCGAGCGTGTGGCGCTTCTCGGAGTCGAGCGTGCGCAGGGCGCTCGACCAGGGCACGGGCGCCGAGACACTGCTGTCAGGGCTGGCCCGTTTCGCCGCCAAGGCGATCCCGCAACCGCTGAGCTACCTGATCACCGACACGGCCCGCAGGCACGGCACCGTCAAGGTCGGCGCGGCCCCGTCCGTCGTGATCGCCGACGACCCCGCCGTCATCGCCGAGTTGTGCGCCGCGAAGGCGCTGCGCAAGGCGGGCCTGCGGCGGATCGCGCCGACGGTCGCGCTCGGCCCGCTGCCTCCCGGCGAGACGCTGCGGCTGCTGCGGCAGGCCGGTCACGCCCCGGTCGGCATGGCCGCCGACGGGACGATCCAGGCCGAACGCCCCGAGCGCCGGCGCCTGCCCGTCGAGCCGGACCCCGGCGAGGCGGGCTTCGACGCCGAGGCCGCCGCCCTGCTCATGCTCGGGGGTCCCGGCCGGCCCGCGCCCGGCTCGGCCGAGCAGGCGCTCCAGGACGCGGCCGTGACCGGCGAGCCGATCGTGATCGTCTGGAAGCGGGGCGAGCACTACATGGACGACCTGGAGTTCGGGCCGGGCACGGTCATCGGCTACTGCCACGACTGCGACGAGGTCCACCGGATGGAGCGGGCCAAGATCAAGAAGGCGTACCTCCTGTAGGTCTACGACGAGCGGGGCCGCCAGTCGCCGCGGTCGAGGTCGAGGTTCTCCGGGGTGTGCAACCTGACCATGGTCCTGGCCGTGCCGGGCGGCACCCGGTGCGGGGTCAGGAAGGACACGGCCACCATCACCACGAACGCGATCGGCACGGTCCACGCCGCCGGCTGCGCGAGCAGGGCACCGGCCAGGCCCGACGCCGGACCGCCGATGATGGTCGCCAGCACCGCCGCGCAGGCCAGCCCGCCCCCGACGAAGAGCCCGGCCAGGGCCCCCGTCGTGGTCAGGCGGCGCCACCAGATGCCGAGGACGAGCAGCGGGCAGAACGACGAGGCCGCCACGGCGAAGGCCAGCCCCACCACGTCCGCCACCGGCAGCGCCCGCGCCCACAGGGCCAGGGCCAGCGGCACCGCCACCGCCATCAGGGTGGCGATCCTGAACGAGCGCACCCCGCCCTTGAGCAGGTCCTGGGCGATCACCCCTGCCACGGACACGGTGAGCCCCGAGGACGTGGACAGGAACGCGGCGAACGCCCCCGCGGTGACCAGCGCGGTGAGCAGGTCGCCGACGGTGCCGCCGATCATGCGGGCGGGCAGCGTGAGCACCACCGTGTCGGTGCGGACGAGGTCGGGGGCGTACATGCGGCCCAGCCAGCCGTACACGGCGGGCAGCAGGTAGAACGCGCCGAGCAGCGAGAGCACGACCAGCGTCGTGCGGCGCGCGGCCCGGCCGTCGGGGTTGGTGTAGAAGCGGACGAGCACGTGCGGCAGCCCCATGGTGCCCAGGAACGTGGCCAGGATCAGCGAGTACGTCGAGTAGAGCCCGTACTCCCTCACCCCGCCCAGCGGCGTCTGCCAGGTGAGCGCGTCCGCGGCGCTCACGGCGGGCGCGCCGTCGGCCCGCCAGGCCAGCAGCAGGAACACCAGCGGCACGGCCAGCGCGGTCAGCTTGAGCCAGTACTGGAACGCCTGCACGAACGTGATCGAGCGCATGCCGCCCGACAGCACGTTCACCGCCACGACGACGGCGACGAGCAGCCCGCCGACCCACACGGGCGCGCCGGTGATCGTGCGCAGCACGAGCCCGGCGCTCTGGAACTGCGGCATCAGGTAGAGCCCGCCGATGAGCACGACGAGCACGCTCGCCGTGCGGCGCACGGTCATCGACTCCAGCCTGGCCTCGGCGAAGTCGGGCAGCGTGTACGCCCCCGAGCGCCGCAGCGGCGCCGACACCAGCACCAGCAGCACCAGGTAGCCGCCGGTCCAGCCGACGGGCAGCCACAACATGTCCACGCCGAAGGACAGGATCAATCCGGCGATGCCCAGGAACGAGGCCGCCGACAGGTACTCGCCGCCGATGGCCGAGGCGTTCCAGAGCGGGCTGACCGTGCGGGAGGCGACGTAGAAGTCGGAGGTGGTGCGAGAGAACCTGATGCCGAACGCGCCGATGAGCAAGGCCCCCAGCATGACCACGAGCACCGCCGCCAGGCTCATCGGCGTTCGACCAGCTCGGCGAAGTGCCGCTCGTTGCGCTCGGCCTGGCGGACGTAGAGCCAGGCGCCGATGACGAAGGCGGGGTAGAGCAGCCCGCCCAGCACCGCCCACGGGAGCGGCACGCCGAGCAGGTGCACCTCGCGCAGGTCGGGCAGGAGCAGGAACAGCAGCGGCAGGCCGCCGATCACGCAGGCCAGCACCGTGCAGACGAACAGGGCCAGCCGGAACTGGGTGCGCAGCAGCGAGTGCATGTACACCTCGCCCAGCCGGGTCTGCTCGTCGATCTCGCGCAGGGCCGGATAGCGGGGCCGGCGGGCGGCGGCCGTCCTGGGGCTGGTGACGGTGACGCGGCGGGGCGCGTCGGCACGGCGGCGCGGTACCTGGCTCATTCCTGCCTGCCCTTCCTGGCCCGCCGCACCAGCAGGTCGCGCAGCTCGCGGGTGTGCCGCCGGCTGACCGGCAGCTCGGTCTCACCTACGCGCACGGTGCACCTGCCCGAGTCGATGTGCAGCTCCTCGATGTGTTTGACGGCCACCAGGTGGCTGCGGTGCACCCGGATGAAGCCCGCGGAGGCCCACCGTTCCTCCAGCGTGGCCAGCGGAATGCGGACGAGGTGGCTGCCCGCGGCAGTGTGCAGCCGCGCGTAGTCGCCGTGCGCCTCCACGTAGATGACGTCGGCGCTGGAGACGAATCGCGTCACCCCGCCCAGTTCGACCGGGATCGTGTCGCTCTCGCCGCCTTCGACGGGCACGTCGGCCGAAACCGCCACCCGCCTGATCGCCTCGGCCAGCCGCTCCGGCCGTACGGGCTTGAGCAGGTAGTCCTCGGCCTTGATCTCGAAGGCGTCCACCGCGTGCTCCTCGTACGCGGTCACGAACACCACGCGGGGCGGGTTGGCGAACTGCGACAGCAGCCGGCCGAGCACGACGCCGTCCAGGCCGCGCATCCTGATGTCGAGGAACACCGCGTCGATCGGCCGCCCGTCCGCGATGGCGCGGTCGAGCAGCCGCAGCGCGGCGGCGCCGTCCCTGGCCGTGGCCACCTCCCCGATGCGGGGATCGGCGCGCAGCAGGTACGACAGGTCTTCGAGGGCCGGCAGTTCATCATCAACCGCCAGTACCCGGAGTTGTGCCATAGACAGTGACTAAACCGACAACAAAGATCGAGGTCAACGGGCGGAGACGCCTGGGTGATATTTCGGCAACCTGATGTTGACCTTGGTGCCCGCGCCGCCGGCCGTTTCGACGACCAGACCGTACTCGTCGCCGTACACCTGACGCAGCCGCTCGTCCACGTTCGCCAGCCCGACGCCGCCCGCCGGAGCGATGTCACCTGCGAGAATGCGGCGCAGCCGCTCGGGGTCCATGCCGAGCCCGTCGTCCTCGACGCTGATGCGGCACTCCGCGCCCGCGTCCTCGGCGATGATCGTGATCCGGCCGACACCGTTCTTGCTCTCAAGCCCGTGCCGGACGGCGTTCTCGACCAGCGGCTGCAGGCACAGGAACGGCACCGCCACCGGCAGCACCTCCGGCGCGATGCGCAGCGTCACCTGCAACTGGTCGCCGAACCTGGCCCGCTCCAGGATCAGGTAGCGGTCGATCGAGCGCAACTCCTCGGCCAGGGTGGTGAACTCGCCGTGCCTGCGGAAGGAGTAGCGGGTGAAGTCGGCGAACTCCAGCAGCAGCTCCCTGGCCCGCTCGGGGTCGGTGCGGACGAAGGAGGCGATCGTGGTGAGGGAGTTGTAGATGAAGTGCGGGGAGATCTGCGCGCGCAGCGCCCGCACCTCGGCCTCCATCAGTAAAGTGCGCGAGCGGTCGAGCTCGGCCAGCTCCAGCTGTGAGTCCACCCAGCCGGCGACCTCCTGCGCGGCCCTGACGAGCCCGGCCGAGGTGTTCTGCCCGTAGGCGGCCAGCGCGCCGACCACGCGGTCGTCGGTGGTCAGGGGCACGACCACGGCGTGCCTGATGGGGCATTCGAGCAGGTCGCAGTCGATGGTCAGGACCTGGGTGCGGCCGTCCTTGAGCGTGGCCGCCGCGTGCTCGAACGCCCGGTCGGCGTGGTGGTCGTCGCCGGCGCCGTCGTAGACGAGCAGGCGTTCGCCGTCGGTGACCGCCACGGCGGCCGAGCCGAGCAGGGCGCGCAGGTGACGCGAGGCGCGCTCGGCGCCGTCCGCGGTCAGGCCGGCCCGCAGCGGCGGCCCGGCCATCGAGGCGGTGTGCAGGGTCTCGAACGTGGCCCGCTCCGCCGGGCTGGTGCCCAGCTCCCTGCGACCCCGCATGACCCGCCACAGCACGATCGACGGCACGCCGACGAGCACCGCCACGACGACCACGTCGACCAGGTATTCCACGCCGCCCGAGCCTAGCTCAGAGAGCCTGCTCGATGAGAGCGGCGTAGGACTCGGCCTCCTCGGCGGAGTCGTACGTGGTGCGCGGCCAGAAGAAGCCGCGCAGGCCGTCCTTCTTCTGGCGGGGCACCACGTGCACGTGCAGGTGGGCCACGCTCTGGCTGACCCGGTTGTTCATGGCGACGAACGTGCCGCCGGCCTTCAGCCCCTCCTCGACGGCGCGGGCCATGGCCTGGACGCGCTCGAAGAACGGGCCCACCTCGCGCAGGTCGGTGAGCGTCTCGACGTGCACGCGCGGCACGACCAGCACGTGGCCCTTGAAGACCGGCCGGACGTCGAGGAAGGAGACGGCCACCTCGTCGGAGCTCACCACGTGGGCGGGCCGCTCGCCGGCGATGATCTCGCAGAACAGGTCGCCGCTCACCGGCCGGCTCCCCCGGCAGGGTTGTCCCTGAAGGCGGTCCAGCTCGTCACGTTGGGCTCCGACCAGCGCTCGGGCGCGTGCAGGAAGTGCTCGCCGGCGCGTTCGCGCAGCCGCCCGGGCACCTCGGCCACCTTCGCGCCCCTGCAGTGGTAGACGAGCCCGCCGCCGCGCCGCCCCATCGCCATCCACGGCAGCCAGGGCGAGACCCGACACCAGGAGAACACGCACGGGACGTCCGGCACGCCGGACTCCAGGTCGGCGGCCGAGACGAAGAACTGGAACAGCTCCAGCGCCCGGTAGGTGTCGCTGGCCGAGTTGTCCGGATAGTCGGCGACCTTGAGCGGCGAGGGGTAGGCCAGCCGCACGTCCACGTTGTAGACGACCTGGCCGCCGAGCCGCGTCTCCGGCACCGGGTAGGCGCCGAGCCGCTGGTTGACCGGGTCGTTGAAGACGTGGCGCACCTCGACCGTGTGGCCGGTGAACGGGTTGTCCCAGGTGTCGAGCACCTGCCTGCTCGCCGGATCGAGGTAGAGCGCGGCCTCCCTGGTCAGGAGCTGCCAATCGGCGCCGGTCTCGACCGCCCTGGCCACGTTGAGCCCCTCGAACCCGAACAGGTGGTGCGGCCCGTCGTCGTCCTGGTGGCCGTAGACGTCGCCGGTCCAGTACGAGATCACCTCCGCGCCGTCGGACGAGGCGCGGACCCGGATGAAGTCCATGATCTGGAGACTAGCCGACCACTTAGCGACACTGTGTTGTTATGTTGGGGGACATGGTTGGGGACCTGGTGTCGCAAACAGGGCGGACCCAGCGGCAGAGCTGGCTCCCTTTTTGTCCTGGGCGTCGGCATGTCGGTGATCGTCATCGACGCCACGATCGTGAACGTGGCCGTGCCGGAGATCATGGGCGACCTGCGGCTCTCGGCCACGGGGGTCCATCATCGGCGGCATGGCAGCGCTCGGGCCGCTGCTCGGCGGGTGGGTGGTGACGGACTTCGGCTGGCGCTGGGTGTTCTGGGTGAACCTGCCGATCGGCCTGCTGGTCCTGCTCGGCACGCTCAAAGGTGCCCAGGTCGCGCGACCCGGCGGACGTGGCCGCCCCCGCCGAGGCCACCCGCCGGGTCACCGTCGTCACGGGGCTCGTGCTGTTCCCGGGGGTCGGAGCGACGCTGCTGCTGCCCGATACTGGAGGCCGGCGACCCGAGGAGGAGTGAGGCGGTGCCGAGGATCAGCGCGGCCACGGTGGCCGACCATCGTGCCGGCCGGCACGCGGCCCTGCTGGCGGCCGCGCTGGAGATCCTGGTCGCCGAGGGCACGGCCGGGCTGACCCCGGCCGCCGTCGGGGCCCGCGTGGGGCTGGCCCGCTCCAGCGTCTACCGCTACTTCTCCTCCACCGCCGACATCCTGGCCCAGCTCGTCGAGGACGCCGTGCCACGCTGGCGGGCCCGGCTGGAGGGCGTCACGTCGGGGCCGGGCGGCCTGCGGGAGCGGGTGCGGGAGTTCGGGGTCGTGACGCTGTCGTTCGTGGCGAGCCCCGACTACGCGGTGCTGCGCGCGGTGGTCTCGGCCGAGCTGCCGCCCGGCTGCCGGGTCCGGCTCGACGAGCTGCACGCGACGATGATCGCCCCGCTCCGCGACGTCCTGGCCGAGGCCGGCCACGAGCATCCCGACCTGGTCGCCCACCTGGGGTGGAGCATCCTGGGCGAGGGGCGGCGGCTCGCGGCGGGCGCCGATCCCGAGGTGGTCAGGGAGACGACGCTCGACGTGCTGTGCCGCGCGATGGCGGTCTGAGGGCTCCCGCTCCTGGGCCTGGGTCGCTCATTCCGCCACGGTGACGGCGAAGATCGCCTCGCCCGACTGCCTCTTGCTGTCCTCCGTGGACGGCGTCCTGGCCTGGCCGCACCGCCAGCAGTCGAACAGCCGCACCTCGGTCGTGCCCGGCCGCTTGCCGTTGAAGACGAAGTAGCTGGTGCCGCCGGAGCCCGGGGCGTCGCCCCGGCTCTCGCGCTCCTTGCTGATGAACGAGGCCACCTTCGCGTCCGGCACCTCCGCCAGCTCCCAGCTGTCGCCCACCGACGGGTTGTCGGGAACGGCCAGCGAGAACCGCTGTCCCGGGCGCACCCGCACCTGCACGGTCGCACCCTTCGAGCCCTTGATCACCTTGCCGTAGTCGTTCACCGCCGACCCGGCGCCGCACGCCGTCAGCGGCGCCACCAGGGCAAGGAGCAGGGCCGGCAGGACGGCGGCCGTCGCACGCATCACCCGGGCAGGCTATCGGCCTCCGGCGGCCCGCGCGGCACCGCGTCCGGCGAGCCGCCCACAGGGAGCATCGGCGGTCTGCCCGCCGCGGCTACTTATGGGGCCTACTTACGGGACCGCCGCCTCATCATGCGCCGCGCCACGAACGCGAACACCACGCCCGCCAGCGCGACGAGCACCATCGGCCGCTTCCTCGCCCCGGCCGCCACGTCCTTGACTTGGTCGGGCGTGCTCGTCCTGACCTTCTCCGCCACGTCCGCGGCCTTGCCCTTGGCCAGTTCCGCGGCATGTCCCGCCTTGTCCTTGGCCAGCTCCGCCGCGTGGCCGGCCCGGTCCTTGGCCAGTTCGGCGGCGTGCCCGGCGCGGTCCTTGGCGACCTCCGCGACGTGCCCCGCCCGGCCCTTCACGTCCGTCTTGGCCGCCAGCGCGCTGACGGTCTCGCCCAGCTCCCGCCGGGTCTTCTCGATATCCCTGCGCACGTCGTCCTCATCCTCCTGCTCGTCGTCCTGCCGGCGGGCTCCGCCCGCAGGCAGCTCTTCGGTCCGATGGCTCCCGGCGGCCTCGGACCGTTCGTCCGGGACGGGGGGCTCGGGAACGAACGTCTCGTGTTCCTGCCGGGCTTCCTCGGCCCGGTGCGCGTTCTCCGCCGCGCCCGGCCTGGTCGGGGGTACGTTGATCGACTCGCGCTCGGTCGGCGTGCCCACGGTCGCTCTGCGGGCGCCGACGTCGCCGGCGTGCTGCTCGCTGTATCCGGGGTCCGTCTCGCTCATCGCCGCGCCCTCTCCTTGACCATGTCGAAGTCGGCCTTGACGCTCGCGATGGTCTCTCGGGGCACCGGCGGCCCGGCCTGCTTGACCTCGTTCTTGCCGATGAGCCCGAGAAGGGCGGCGGCGATGAACAGCACGGCCGCCACGATGGCGGCGGCCGCCCATCCGGGCAGCACCAGGGCGAGGAGCATGACGACGGCGGCCACGAGAGTGGCACCGCCGAAGAACGCGGCCACACCGGCCGCACCGAACAGGCCCGCGCCGAACCCGGCGCGCTTGCCCTTCTCCGCCAGCTCCAGTCTGGCCAGGCGGAGCTCGTCCTTCACGAGCCGGGAGACCTGCCCGGAAAGGTCGTTGACCAGCTTGTGGGTGTCGTTCACGTCGTTCGCCTCCTCCGCTGAGGAAGGCGACTACCCAGACGGCCGGCCTTTTATCACGCGCCTGTCAGCGCTTGGCCACCCTGATCAGGAACTTGAAGACCGACGCCACGGGGTCCTTCTCGGTCTCGCACCAGTTGCCGGGCTGCTTCGGCCTGCTGAACGGGGACGGGAGCTCGCACGAGGGAGCCTGCGGCTTCGGCCGCTCACACCACGATCCCGGAGTCTTCATACCTCTATGGTACGACTTCGGCTGCCGCCGAGCCGGGCTTCGCCACCGGTCTGTCCGCCTGTCTCGCTCAGCCGTGCCTGACCTGGCAGATCAGATGGGTCAGGGCCGCCACCCGGCGGTAGGGGTCGGTCCTGCCCGCTTTCTCCTCGGCCGCCAGCAGGTCGTAGAGGTCGTCCGGTACGGGCTCGTCCTTGGGGACGGCGTCGCTGAACACGCGCACGCCGTACCACTGCCGTACCTCCAGCCCCTGGGCCCCCAGCCGCTCCGTCAGCTCGTCGAGCCGGTCGGCCCTGGCGTCCACGCCGAGCCGGTTGCGATAGCCCATGCCCTCGAACGCCCGCAGCGCCCCCGTCCAGTCGCGCGTCAGGCCCGGCCGCATGGCCAGGGCGTCGCCGTTGCGCACGAGCAGCGACAGCAGGCCGCCGGGGGCGAGCCGTTGGGCCAGGGCGGCGAGGAGGGGATCGGGGTCGTCGAAGTACATCAGCACGCCGTGGCAGAGGACCGCGTCGAAGCCGCCCGGCTCGAACAGCTCGCCCAGCCGCTCGGCCTCGGCGTGCACGGTCCTGACCCGCATGCCCGGCTGGATCCCGGCCTCCAGCAGGCCGAGCAGCTCACGCGACGCGTCGAGCGCGGTGACGTGATGGCCCCTGGCAGCCATCCTGAGCGCCTGCGTGCCCTGGCCGGAACCGACGTCGAGGACGCGGCAGGGGGTGGCGGGAAGGTGCTCGGCGAGCTGCCGGGTGACGAGATCCTGGCGGACGACGTCCCGCAGCGTTCCCAGCCCCTCACGCCATCTGTCCTCGGCCCCCGAGAATCTCATGACCGGATCCTACGGGAAACGATCTCCGCGCCTTCGCGGCGGTCCCCGATCTTCCGCTGGTGGCGGTAGCCTGCCCGGGTGCTGGTACACGGGGTGTGGACGACGGACGGCCTCGCCTTCTGGGCGGAGACCACCGACCCCACGTCCCCCGCACCCGGCGCGGTGCGGCCGCATCCCTTCGCCGCGCCGGCGGAGGAGGTCGCCGCCGAGCTCGGCCTGGACGACGCCCCGTCCCGGACGCTGGAGCTGCTGCTGCCCGGGTCGGCAAAGGAGCCGCTGCCGTCGCCGGAGACCGGGCGGCTGGCGGAGGTGTCGCGGCCGAGGCTGCGCCTGTGGCGGGTGCCGGTCGTGGTCCCCGCCGTCCCCGACGCGCTCGACGCGCTGGCCGCCCGCACCGGCACCGCGACGATGCGCCACTGGGCCGCCGTCGCCGCCTTCGCCCGCGACCTGGTACGCCGGGGCCGCGTCCTCCCCCGCCTGATCCGCCCCGAGCAGCCGGAGAGCACCCCGGCCGGAAACGATCCCGACGGCATGGGGATGTGGGCCGTCGCGCCCGACGACGCCAGGGCCGGATGGCGACCGGTGCTGACCGGGGCCGACGCCGCCTACTTCCGTGAGCTGGCCCTGGCCATGCCGCCCGCCTGCCGTACCTCCGCCACCGAACGCCCCTCCGCCGAGGTGCTCGGACAGGCCCTGGAGACGTTCGCCGACGCCGTGGCGCGCGCGACGCTGACCGCCCCGCTGATCGCCGGAAAGCCCAGGACCACCCGGGAACGCTGGCTGGCCGCGCTCTCCGGCGACGCCCCCGCCTGCCCCGACGACCCCGAGCTGCACGACGAGCTGGAACGCTGGCACGACTCGGTGGTGGCCGCCGAAGGCGCGACGCGCGTGTGCTTCCGCCTGCTGGAGCCGGAAGACACCGACGACTGGCAGGTCGAGCTGGCCTTGCAGGCCACCGACGACCCCAGCCTGTACGTCCCGGCCGCCGCCCTCTGGGACGGCGTGACGGGGCTGCCCGGAAGGCCGGAACGCGACCTGCTGACCGGGCTCGGCCGCGCGGTCAGGCTCTACCCCGAGCTCGACCGCGCCCTGCGCGTCCCCGAGCCGAGCGTGCTGGAGCTGGACACGGCGGGCGCGTTCGGCTTCCTGCGCTCGGCCGCGCCGCTGCTGCAGGCGGCCGGGTTCGGGGTGCAGCTGCCACGCTGGGCGGGCCGCACCCGGCTGGGGCTGAAGCTGACCACCAGGACCAAGACGCAGTCGGCCGCCGCCGGCCAGGGCTTCGGCATGGCGGAGCTGCTGGACTTCCGCGTCGATCTCGCGGTGGGCGAGGAGACGATCAGCGAGGAGGAGCTGGCCGAGCTGGCCCGCCTCAAGGTGCCGCTGGTCAGGGTGCGCGGCCAGTGGGTGGAGCTGGACGACAGGCAGCTCAAGGCGGCGTTGCGGGCCGTCGAGGGCGGCCGTACGGGTGAGGCGAGCGCCGCCGACCTGCTGCGCGAGATCGTCCAGAGCGACGACGAGCTGCCGCTGCTTTCGGTGGACGCCGACGGCGCGCTCGGCGACCTGCTGTCCGGGCAGGCCGAGCGGCGGCTGACCCCGCTGGCCACGCCGCCGGGCCTGGACGCCACGCTGCGGCCGTACCAGGAGCGGGGGCTGGCCTGGCTGAGCTTCCTGTCCGGGCTGGGCCTCGGCGGGGTGCTCGCCGACGACATGGGCCTGGGCAAGACGATCACCACGCTGGCGCTGCTCGTGCACGAAGGGCCCGGCGCGCCGACTCTGCTGGTGTGCCCGATGTCGCTGGTGGGCAACTGGCAGCGGGAGGCGGCCAGGTTCGCGCCGGACCTGCGGGTGTACGTGCACCACGGCAGCGGCAGGGACGCGGCCGAGATCGAGGGCGCCGACCTGGTGATCACCACGTACGGCACCGCCCAGCGCGACCTGGAGACGCTCAAGGAGCACACCTGGCGCAGGGTCGTGTGCGACGAGGCCCAGGCGATCAAGAACAGCGGCACGCTGCAGGCCAGGGCGGTGCGCGCGATCCCCGCGGAGAGCAGGCTCGCGCTGACCGGCACCCCGGTGGAGAACCACCTGGCCGAGCTCTGGTCGATCATGGAGTTCGCCAACCCGGGGCTGCTGGGGCCGCGCGCGCGGTTCAGGACCCGGTTCCAGGAGCCGATCGAGGCCCGCCAGGACGAGCAGGCGGCCAGGGCGCTGAAGCAGGCGACGGGCCCGTTCATCCTGCGCCGCCTCAAGACCGACAGGTCCATCATCTCCGACCTGCCGGAGAAGCTGGAGGTCAAGGAGTGGTGCCCGCTCACCACCGAGCAGGCCACGCTCTACCAGGCCGTCGTGGACGACATGCTGGCCAGGATCAACGACAGCGAGGGCATCGAGCGGCGCGGCCTGGTGCTGTCGGCCATGGCCCGGCTCAAGCAGGTCTGCAACCATCCCGCCCACCTGCTCAAGGACGGCTCCAGGCTGGCGGGCAGGTCGGGCAAGCTGGCTCGCCTGGAGCAGCTGGCCGAGGAGATCCTGGCCGAGGGCGAGAAGGCGCTGCTGTTCACCCAGTACGCGGAGTTCGGCACGATGCTCCAGCCCTACCTGGCCCAGCGGCTGGAGCGGCCGGTCCTGTGGCTGCACGGCGGCCTGCCGAAGAAGACCCGTGACCGCCTGGTGGACCGCTTCCAGCACGACGACGAGCCGACGCTGTTCGTGCTCTCGCTCAAGGCGGCCGGCGTCGGGCTCAACCTGACGGCCGCGAACCACGTCATCCACGTGGACCGCTGGTGGAACCCGGCCGTCGAGGACCAGGCGACCGACCGCGCGTTCCGGATCGGCCAGCGCAAGAACGTCCAGGTGCGCAAGCTCATCTGCGCCGGCACCCTGGAGGAGCGCGTGGACGAGATGATCGAACGGAAGAAGGCGCTGGCCGAGCGGGTCGTCGGCACCGGCGAGGAGTGGCTGACGGACCTGTCGACCGAGGAGCTGCGCGAGGTGTTCGCGCTGACAGCCGAAGGGGTGAGCTGATGCCCGGCTGGTACGGCGGCGGCGGCCCGATCAGGGTCGAGCACGGTCTCAAGGCCCGCACGCGGCGCGGCAGCATCGGCTCCACCTGGTGGTCGCGCCGGTTCATCGACATCCTGGAGCGCATCTGCGACAAGGGCCGCCTCACGCGCGGCCGCGCCTACGCCCGCCAGGGCCAGGTGCTGTCGATCGACCTGTCCGCCGGTGAGGTCAGGGCCGCCGTGCAGGGGTCGCGGCGGCAGCCGTACGCGGTCGTGGTGCGGATCGAGGCGTACGACGAGCGGCGCTGGACGGCCGTCGAGGAGTCGATCGCGGCGCAGGCCGTCTACCGGGCCAAGCTGCTGGCGGGCGAGATGCCGCCGGAGATCGAGGAGCTGTTCGCGGCGATGGGGCTCGACCTGTTCCCGCGCGACCTCGACATGGACTGCTCGTGCCCCGACTGGGGTTTCCCGTGCAAGCACCTGTCGGCGGTGCTCTACCTGCTGGCGGAGTCGTTCGACGACGATCCGTTCCTGGTGCTGGCCTGGCGCGGCCGGACCCGCGAGCAGCTGCTCGGCTCACTCGCCGACGAGCCGGCGACCGCCGGGCTGTCGGTGACGGACGTGCCGTTCGCCGACCGCCTGGCCGACTTCTACGCCCCCGGAGCCACGGCCCACCGCCCGGAACGACGCCCCACGCCGGCCGCCCCCGACCTGCTGCTGCGCGTCTTCCCACCGCCCGGCGACCTCACTCGCCCGCTCACGCGGGCCTACCAAGGCTTCGCCGACGCCTGACGCCGAGCCGGCGCCCGAGACGGAGCCGATCGCCTGAGGCCGGCCTTCAGGCGATCAGCGGTCGTCGAAGTCGGCGGGGACCATGACGCGGACCCCGTTCGGCACCACGCGGAGCCGGATCGGGGTGCGCAGCCGCACCTCGCCGTCCACGTCGGCGGCCATCGGCGGGTCGGTCTCCAGGAGCATCTCCCGCCCCGTCACGAACGGCCCGCCCGCGAGGCTGCGCCAGCGGCCGGTGGTCGCCCTGATCAGGGTCTCGCCGAGCAGGCGCAGCTTCTTGCCCGAGCCCAGCTGGTAGGCGACCAGCATGCCGTTGTCGATGCTGATGTCCCTGGCCACCTGCCAGCCGCCGTGGAAGCGGCCGTTGGCGATGTTGAGCTGGTGGGTGAGCAACTCGTGGCGCTCGCCCTCGACCGTGATGTAGGCGCGGAACGGCGTGTGGCCGGGCAGGATCGTCAGCGCCGTGAGCGGGTAGGCGGGGCGGCCCACGATGCGCTTGAGCCACGGCTTGACCTTGCCCGCCACCTCGACGGAGACGCCGAAGCTGGCCAGGTTGGCGAACGGCCGGTCGTCGGCCATGCCGAGGTCGATGTCGGCCACCTTGCCCTCGGCGAACACCTTGATCGCGCCGGCCAGGTCGAGCGGCAGGCCGAGGCTGCGGGCGAAGTTGTTGGTGGTGCCGAGCGGCAGCACGCCGAGCGCGACGTCGCGGTGGGCGACGTGGCGTACGGCGGAGGACAGGGTGCCGTCGCCGCCGCCGACGATGAGCAGGTCGGGGTCGGTGGCGAGGGCGGTGTCGAGCAGGTCGCGCAGCCGTTTGGGGTTGTAGACCGACAGCTCCGCCAGCGGCTCGAACCCGAGGTTGTGGATCTGCTCGATCACCTCGAAGTAGTGGCGGCGCCCGCGCCGCGAGCGAGTGTTCACCACCACCGCCACCCGGCGATCACGCTGGATCGCCTGGGTGTGCTCGTCTTTGGTGCGCAATTCGCTCATGGTCATCAATGTTAGGGCCGCCGGGCGGGCCCGGCGGCCCCTTGATTCACTTCTTCGGCGGGACCACGTGGACGATCGCGCCGAGGTTGCCCGGCAGCGGGCTCACCAGCTTGAACTGCACGCCCAGCGCCTTGCCCTCGTCACCGGGGTTTCCGGTGCCGAGCGTCGAGCCTGCGGCCACCTGGCCGTACAGCTCAGTGGCGGGGGTGCCGTCCTGGTGCACCACGCGGGTGGAGTAGCGCTGGTCGCCCTTGGAGGGCACGACCACCGAAGCGTCGACGTCCCGGTAGAACAGGCCGGTGCCGATCTGCTCGATGCCCGGGTACCAGGTCTTGGCGTCGGTGAAGGTGGAGACGCCCTTCTGCGCGGGGAAGTCCGTGCAGTAGGCGCTGTACGGCTCGTCCGCCGCCTCCAGGCACTCCTTGAACGGGTACGTCTTGCCGAACCCGAACGCGGCGTTCGAGGTCTGGACGCGCCCTTGCAGGTTCTTGTTGAGCGTCGGGTCCTTCGTGGCCGCTGTGCCGGTGCGGCGGAGCGGCTCGTAGTGGGAATCGACGACCAGCAGGCTGCCCTTGGGGCCGATGCTCGGCGACTGCGTGACGGTCGATCCGACGTTGTTGTTGACGAACGTCGAGTCGCGGTACCACACCAGCAGGCCGGGCGCGTTGTACTTCACCTTCTGCACCTTCCACGCCCCCTCGCGGAGGTAGTCGGTGTCGTAGGTGTACTGCAGGCCCTTGTCGAAGCCGTCGAAGTTGCGCCACTCGGCGAGGTAGAAGCGGGAGATCTCGCGCTCGCCGTTGTTGCGGGTCCAGCCGGCTCCGCTGGTGTTGGTGAACGTGCCGCCGACGGGCTTCCAGCCGGCGTCGCTCTCGACGTCGTCGCTCCAGACGGAGGTGCCGCCGTTGGTGAGCTCGAAGTCGTCGGCGTGCCAGCCGCGCTCCTGGAAGGCGGCGTCGGAGTTGAACGTCAGCCGCAGCTTGACGCTCTGCCCGGCGAACGGCGTGAGGTTCACGTAGTCGTGCCGCCAGCCGCCGCTGTCACCGGTGAGGCCGTACTTCTTGTCGCCGAACGTCTTGAGGTTCTTGTTCGGGTCCGGGTAGTCGTCGGCCGTGCTGACCTCGTTGCCGGCCTCGTCGAAGACCTTCTGCTGGGTCCACGTCTCGCCGCCGTCGGTGGAGACCTCGACGAAGCCGAAGTCCCAGTCCTGCTCGATGACGTAGTTGTTCCACATCCAGAACTTCACGTCGGTCCCGGCGGGGACGGGCACGTCGCGGGTCAGAGTGAGGTTCGCCCAGTCCTGGTCGAGGCCGCTCCACCAGGCGTTGGAGCCGCTGTGCACGTCGATCATCTTCAGCGGCGTGGAGGCCAGGTTGACCCGGACGCCGTCCTCGGTGAGCTTGGGCGTGCGCGAGGACTGGCCGACCGTGACGAGCTTGGCGGCGTCACCCGGGTTGAACGTCTTCGGGTTGGCCCAGCCGAGGACCCACTTGTCCCACAGGCCCATGTGCGTCGGCATCGACTGGAAGATCGGGCCGGAGTGGGAGCCGCTGGACATGAGGTCCCAGAAGTCCACGGCCGAGCTGGCCGCGCCCGAGGTGTCGTACAGGTCGGGCAGGCCGAGGTCGTGGCCGTACTCGTGGGCGAAGACGCCGACGCCGGAGTCCTCGGGCTGCACGATGTAGTTCGAGATCTTCTTGTCGGTGCCGGGGATCTTGTAGCCGCCCGCGACCGCGCTGGAGTGCGCCCAGATCGCGTACGTGCCCTGGGCGCCGCCGTCGGAGGACTTGTCCTTGCCGGCGTGCACGAGCACCAGGTGGTCGATGACGCCGTCGGGCTCGGTGAAGTTGCCGTCGCCGTCGGCGTCGGAGATGTCCTCGACGTCGTAGTCGGCCCACGGGAAGTCGGGCTGCGCGGCGGCCAGGGCCTCGACCGTGTCGATCGGCAGCTGCTGGGCGCCGAGCGGGTTGTCCGGGTGGCCGGACATGTCCTGCGGCGCGCCACCGCAGGCCGCGGCGCCGTAGTACGCCTCGGAGTGGGGCACCTTGATCCAGCCGACCGCGGAGCCGGTGACGGAGTAGGCCCCCTTCGACATCTCCTCGTACATCTTCTTCATGGTCTGGCCGGAGATGTCGATGCCGCGCTTGCCGTCGCGCGGGTCCTTCAGGTCCGGGCGCACGCGCTCGGTGATGCCCTTGTCCGTGTAGAGCATCTTGTTGAAGTGCGCGGTGCTGAAGTCCTTGACCCAGAAGGAGTTGTTGTCCTTCTGCGGCAGCGTCGCCGGGTCGGGGATGTTGTTGTGCAGCGGGCCGTTGAGCAGCGTGCCGGCCGGCTCGACGGCGCAGTCGTTCGGCGCGCTGTTGACCGTGCGCAGCCGGTTGAAGCCGGAGAAGTCGTCGTTGGCCTGGTCGTTGAACTCGACGAGCACGGTGAGGAGCTTGGCCGTGCGGGTCTGCTTGGAGTTCTTGAAGATCCATTCAGCGGGGTTGCGGCCGGACTTGACGGCCTGCCGCTCGCGGGCGGCGAGAATGCGGCCGGCCGCCGGGTTTCCGCTGCTGAACTTGCGGTCGAACTTCTGCGCCGGGCTGAGCGAACGGGCCCGCTGGTCGGCGACCGCGGGGTCCTTTACTTCCTTCTCCACCTGCGGAGGCGCGTAATTGATGTAGAAGTCGGAGGCCGTGGGCTCGTAGACCGCGACGGAGCTCGCCTGCGCGGCGGGCACGGACAACGCGGCGCCGAGCAGGGCCACCGCGGGAAGTGTTGCTAACAGGCGCTTTGTGCTGGGCACCAGGAACCCTCTCTGCCCGGGATCGCCGGGCGCATGGCCATAGGGTGTGCAATGCCGGACGTTAGAGGGTGCGTCAACGAGTCGTAAAGTACGTTGTTGAAACGTGATAAAACTACGACATTTCCACCATCAATGCAGCGGCGACCACCCCGCCCGCGACGGCTCCGCCGTAACAGAGCAGCGCGATCAGCGGGTCGAACCTGGCGATGCCGAAGAGCTCCTCGCTGGTGTGCCGGATGCGGTGCGCGGCGTGGAAGAGACACAGCACGACGACCACCACCAGCCCCACCCGGACCAGCACGCCGTCCAGCAGCGCCCGCAGGTGCTCGGCCGTGGGCCAGGCCACGACGCCGAGCGGCATGAGCACCCCGAACAGCAGCACCAGCATGGGCAGCAGCAGCGCCGCCACCACTCCCCCGCCGCTGAACAGCAGCCACAGGTACGGCTCCGGCGTGCGCCTCGCCGAGCCGCCTCCACGCCCCACCGGACCCCTCTCGCGCCTCACTGGAACCCCCTCAGGACGAAGAACGCGATGATCGCCGACACCGCCAGCCACAACGAGTGGTTGCCGCCCTGGATCAGCCACGCGGGCAGCCGGTAGCCGTCCAGCCGCACCACGGTGGCCTTGGGCGCGAGGTTGAGGAACGTGATCGCGTGGAAGCACGTCGCGGCCAGCGCCAGCACGTTGATCGCGATCATCCACGGACGGGCGGCCAGCGCCGCGAACTCCGCCAGGCTCCCGCCCAGCACCGCGTCCACGAGCAGCAGCAGGAAGACGACCGCCCAGGCCACGAAGACGCTGGTCAGCTCGCGCAGCACGAAGACGGTGTAGGCGCGGCTGCGGGCGAACCAGAAGGCGTCGCGCCGCGGCCGGTAGTCGCCGGGGGTGACGGCGTTCTTCATCGCCGGCTCCACGGCAGCACCGAGCGCAGGGCCGCGGTCAGCTTGTAACGCTGGATGGCCTCGGCCGGATCCACGTGCTTGGGGCAGACGCTGGTGCACTCGCCGACGAACGTGCAGCCCCACACCGAGTCCTCCAGGTTGAGCACGTCGAACCGGTCGCCCATGTCCCGCGAGTCCAGGTTGTAGCGCTGGGCGAGCGCCATGGCCGCCGGGCCGAGGAAGTCGGGGTCGAGCACGTAGACGGGGCAGGCCGAGTAACACAGCAGGCAGTTGATGCACATGCTGTACTGCTTGTACGCCTCCAGCTGCTCGGGCGTCTGGGCGTACTCGGCCGTCAGCGGCGGCTCCTCCCCCTCCCTGATCAGCCAGGGCCGCACGGACGACAGCTTGGCCAGGAAGTCGTCGATGTCCACGACCAGGTCCCTGATCACGGGGAAGCCCTTGAGCGGCTCGATCCTGACCGGCCCCTCGCCGTACTCGGTCAGGAAGGTGCCGCAGGTCAGCCGGGGTTCGCCGTTGACGTTCATGCCGCACGAACCGCACACGCCCATCCGGCACGACCACCGGTAGGACAGGCTGCCGTCGAGCCGGTCCTTGATGTAGTTGAGCCCGTCGAGCACCGCCCAGTCGGCCATGAGCGGCACCTCGTAGTCCTGGAACACCGGCTCGGCGTCCTCGCCCGGCCGGTAACGGGAGACCTCCATGCGGATCGTGCGCGTGCCCGCCCGGCGTACCGCCTCGGTGGTGTCAGTCACGGCCGTAGACCCTTTCTCCCGGAGGCCAGCGGGTGATCGTCACGGGCAGCAGCCCGACGGACGGTGCGCCGTCGGGCGCGCGGTGCACGAGCGAATGGGCCAGGTACGTCTCGTCGTCCCTGGCGGTGAAGTCGGTGCGCTGGTGCGCGCCGCGCGACTCCTGCCTGTTCAGTGCGCAGGCCACCACGGTCTGCGCGATCTCCAGCATGGCGTGCAGCTCCTGAAGGCTGATCAGCTCGGTGTTGAAGGCGGTGCTGGTGTCGTCGACGCGCGCCTCCTGGGCGCGCTCACGCAGGTCCGCGAGCGTGTCGGCGGCCTTGGCCAGCACGTCTCCCGCGCGGTAGATGCCGGCGGCTCCCTCCAGCGTGTGCTGCATCCGCTCGCGCAGGTCGGCGATCCGCTCACCGTGGCTGCTGCCCCCGCGCACGCGTTCCAACCGCCGCCGCTCGTCCTCCCCCTGGGCGCGTACGGCCGCCACCTGCGCCGCGCCGGCGTGCGACCTGGCGAACGCGGCGGCGGCGATCCCGGCCCTGCGGCCGAAGACGAGGATCTCCGGCAGCGAGTTGGAGCCGAGCCGGTTGGCACCGTTGATGCTCACGCACGCCGTCTCCCCGGCCGCGAACAGGCCGGCGATCGGGGTGGCGCCGTCGATGTCGGTGTGGACGCCGCCCATCATGTAGTGCGCGACGGGCCGCACGGGGATGAGGTCGGTGGCCGGGTCGAGGTTCTGGTAGCTGCGGCACAGCTCGCGCACGAACGGGATCCTGGTGTCGATCTTCGACTCACCGAGGTGGCGCAGGTCGAGGTAGACGACGGGCCCGTACGGGGTGTCCACCGTGCGGCCTTTCTCCTGCTCGTGCACGAACGCCTGCGACAGCCGGTCGCGCGGCCCGAGCTCCATGCTGCGCAGCTTCGGCGTGGGCGTGGGACTGCCGAGGTCGTAGTCCTGGAGGTAGCGGTAGCCGTCCTTGTTGATCAGCCAGCCGCCCTCCGCCCTGGCCGCCTCGGTG
Source organism: Nonomuraea maheshkhaliensis (assembly GCF_039529435.1). Lineage (NCBI taxonomy): Bacteria > Bacillati > Actinomycetota > Actinomycetes > Streptosporangiales > Streptosporangiaceae > Nonomuraea > Nonomuraea maheshkhaliensis. Next base: position 7,375 of record NZ_BAAAMU010000080.1, on the reverse strand, counting down.
ATGAGGATGCCGGTGAAGGGCAGGCCGGTGGGGTGGTACTGGACGAACTCCATGTCCTTCAGCGGCGCGCCCTCGCGGTAGGCCAGGGCCATGCCGTCGCCCGTCTTGATGGCGGCGTTGGTGGTGAAGGGGAAGATCCTGCCGCAGCCGCCGGTGGCCAGCACGACGGTTCTGGCGGGGATGGTCTCGATGCGGCCGGTCCTGATCTCGACGGCCACGACGCCGTGGACCCGGCCGTCGTCGACGACGAGCTTGGTGACGTACCACTCGTCGTACCTGATGATGTCCTGATATTTCAGGGTGGTTTGGAAGAGCGTGTGCAGGAGGTGGAAGCCGGTCTTGTCGGCGGCGTACCAGGTGCGCATCTTCTTCATCCCGCCGAACGGGCGCACCGCGACCCGGCCGTCGCTCTCCCGGCTCCACGGGCAGCCCCAGTGCTCCAGCTGGATCAGCTCCTTGGGCGCCTCCGACACGAACGCCTCCACCGCGTCCTGGTCGCAGAGCCAGTCGCCGCCCGAGATCGTGTCGTAGCAGTGCTCGTCGAGCGTGTCGCCGGCGCCGATCACGGCGGCGGCGCCGCCCTCGGCGGAGACGGTGTGGCTGCGCATCGGATAGACCTTCGACACGACCGCCACCCTGAGCGAGGGATCGGTCTCGGCGACCGCGATCGCCGCCCGCAGCCCCGCTCCGCCTCCCCCGACGATGAGCACATCGATCATTGGGGTCACACTCCGTGGTCCGGTTGGATCGGGTCCTTCACCCGCTTGCCGTCGTGGCGGATGGCGGACAGGTGGATGCTGCCGTCGTGGTACTCGTGGCGGATCCTGCGGCAGCCGCAGTCGAAGAGCTGATCCCGGATGACCAGGCCGTAACCGTCGTCGTCGAGAAGACGTTCACCGCCCGACTTCTTCCCGCAGGGGGCCGTCTCGGGGTCGAAGGGAGTCTTCGTGCCGGTCATCGCCGATCTCCTTAGATGGGCGAAACATGGGGGGTCAGCCGGGCTCGTCCTGACGCGGCAGCAGCTCAGGGGCGCCGTCCGTGCTCTCCTGGCCGCTTGCCGGGGTCTCGTCCGGCTCGTGCGGGTAGTGCAGGTCGAACGCGGGCCGCTCGGAGCGGATGCTCGGCATGCTGGTGAAGTTGTGGCGCGGCGGCGGGCAGCTCGTGGCCCATTCCAGGGACCCGCCGTAGCCCCACGGGTCGTCGAGCGTGACCTTGGGCGCGTGCCTGGCGGTCTTCCAGACGTTGTAGAGGAACGGCAGCGTCGAGGCGCCCAGCAGGAACGCGCCGACCGAGGAGATCTGGTTGAGCGCCGTGAAGCCGTCGGCCTGGCTGTAGTCGGCGTAGCGCCTGGGCATCCCGGCCTGGCCGAGCCAGTGCTGGATGAGGAACGTGGTGTGGAAGCCGAGGAACAGCGTCCAGAAGTGCACCTTGCCCAGCCGGTCGTCCAGCATCCGGCCGGTCATCTTCGGCCACCAGAAGTAGAACCCGGCGAACATGGCGAACACCACCGTGCCGAAGACCACGTAGTGGAAGTGGGCGACGACGAAATAGCTGTCGGTGATGTGGAAGTCCAGCGGCGGCGAGGCCAGGATGACCCCGGTCAGCCCGCCGAGCAGGAACGTCACCAGGAAGCCCACCGCGAACAGCATGGGCGGCTCGAAGCTCAGATGGCCCCGCCACATCGTGCCGATCCAGTTGAAGAACTTCACGCCCGTCGGCACCGCGATGAGGAACGTCATGAACGAGAAGAACGGCAGCAGCACCTGCCCGGTCGGGAACATGTGGTGCGCCCAGACGGTCATCGACAGCCCGGCGATGGCGATGGTGGCGCCGATCAGGCTCATGTAGCCGAAGATCGGCTTGCGGCTGAAGACCGGGATGACCTCGGTGACGATGCCGAAGAAGGGCAGCGCGATGATGTAGACCTCGGGGTGGCCGAAGAACCAGAACAGGTGCTGCCAGAGCAGCGGCCCGCCGTTCTCGGCCAGGAAGACCTGCGTGCCGAGCTTGCGGTCCGACTCCAGCACCAGCAGCGCCGCCGCCAGCACGGGGAAGGCCATCAGCACGAGCATGCTGGTCAGCAGCACGTTCCAGGTGAAGATCGGCATCCGGAACATGGTCATGCCGGGCGCGCGCATGCCGATGATCGTGGTGATGAAGTTGACCGCGCCGAGGATCGTGCCGAGGCCCGACAGGGCCAGGCCCATGATCCACAGGTCCGCGCCGACCTGCGGCGAGTACACGACGTCCGACAGCGGCGTGTACGCGAACCAGCCGAAGTCGGCCGCCCCGCCCGGCGTGAGGAACCCCGCCACCACCATGAGCCCGCCGAACAGGAACAGCCAGTAGGCGACCGCGTTGAGCCGGGGGAAGGCCACGTCGGGCGCGCCGATCTGCAGCGGCATGACCACGTTGGCGAACCCGGCGAACAGCGGCGTGGCGAACAGCAGCAGCATCACCGTGCCGTGGATGGTGAACAGCTGGTTGTACTGCTGCTGGTTGACGAGCTGCATGCCGGGCGCGGCCAGCTCGGCCCTGATGACCATGGCCATGACGCCCGCCAGGAGGAAGAACCCGAACGAGGTGATCAGGTAGAGGTAGCCGATGACCTTGTGGTCGGTCGTCGACATCCAGGAGGCGATGACGGTCCCGGTGCGGCGGCGCCTGACCTGCTCGATCGAGGTCTCGCGAACAGTCGTCACGGGTGCTCCCTCCGACGCGGAGTTGTGCCTGCCCCGATCTACCCATTCCACGTCAACGATCGCCGCTCGGGAAGGCGTTCTTTGACATTCGCCACCGAAAGCTTTGGCGATCACCCCCGGAGCCCCCCGGCGGGGGGGCCGCCGGGGTGTCCAGATGGCGGATATCGAGCGGTCCACCTGGCGGCGTCTTCTATCCTTCGATAGCCGAAGCCGAACCGAGGAGATGATCGTGACCGCTCAGCGTGACTACGCCGACCTCGTCCAGCGGGGCCTCTCGCTCGACCTGACCCGGGGCAAGCCGTCACCGCGCCAGCTCGATCTCTCCAACGCCATGCTCACGCTGCCGGCGTCCTACCGGGCGGCAGACGGCAGCGACGGCCGCAACTACGGCAACCTCCAGGGGCTGGCCGAGCTGCGCGAGCTGTTCGCGCCGCTGATCCAGGTTCCGGCCGGTCAGCTCGTCGTCGGGGGCAACGCCAGCCTGGCCCTCATGCATGACACGATCGTGCACGCGCTGCTGAGCCCGGTGCCCGGGGCCGCGCGCCGGTGGATCGAGGAGCCGGAGATCACGTTCCTGTGCCCGGTCCCTGGCTATGACCGGCATTTCACCATCTGTGAGCGGCTCGGGATCAAGATGGTCAGCGTCCCGATGACCGCCGACGGCCCCGACATGGACGTCGTCGAGCGCCTGGTCGCGAGCGACGCGAGCGTCAAGGGCATGTGGTGCGTGCCGAAGTACAGCAACCCCACCGGCGTCACCTACAGCGACGAGACCGTGCGCCGGCTGGCCGCCATGACCACCGCCGCCCCCGACTTCCGCGTCTTCTGGGACAACGCCTACGCCGTCCATCACCTCACCGACACCCCCGACGAGCTGGCCGACCTGCTCGCCCTCAGCGCCGAGCACGGCCACCCCGACCGCGTGTTCGTCTACGCCTCGACCTCGAAGGTGACGCTGGCCGGCGCGGGCGTGTCGTTCTTCGGCTCCTCGCCGGAGAACGTGAAGTGGTTCCTGCACAACACCTCGAAGCAGTCCATCGGGCCCGACAAGATCAACCAGCTTCGCCACGTGGAGTTCCTGCGCGACGGCGCCGGCGTGGCCGGGCACATGCGGCGGCACGCCGAGCTGGTCGGGCCGAAGTTCGAGCTGGTGGACAAGGTGCTGAGCGAGCGGCTCGGCGGCCTGGCCACCTGGACCAGCCCCAAGGGCGGCTACTTCGTCAGCCTGGAGGTGCCGCACGCCGCCGAGGTGGTGGCCAGGGCCAAGGCGGCCGGGATCGCGCTGACGCCCGCGGGCGCCACGCACCCGTACGGGAAGGACCCTGACGACCGCACGATCAGGATCGCGCCGACCTTCCCCGAACTGGACGAGCTGGAGCAGGCCATCGACGGGCTGGCGACCTGCGTGCGACTGGTCGCCGACGAGCGGGGCTGAGCCCGCCCGCCGTCATCTGGGGGCGCCGCCGTTCCTGAAGCCGAAGATGTACTCGCGCGTCTCGCTCGGATGGAACGGGACGCCGACACCCGGCTCGAAGGCGACGTTGTCGCGGGGGCAGTAATGGAGGCGTTCCCAGACGGCCAGGGCTTTCTCCCTGGCCGGCGCCTCCTGCGTGTCGCGCTTGCGGGCGCCGTACGAGCCGAGCACGTTCAGCAGCCCGAGCCCCCAGAACAGGCCCGTCAGGCAGAACGGCGCCAGCAGCACCTCGCCCCAGCGCGGGTCCTGACCCATCGCGATCACCAGCGACACGACCAGATGCACCAGGGCCGCCACCAGCAGCAGCACGTAGCCCTGGTTCCTGGCCCACGGCGTGTAGTGGCGGGCGGGGAACGACAGCCAGACCGCGAGCTGCGTCCGGCTCATGACGTGTTTCGACGCGCCGAGCGAGGCCGCCGTCGGCAGATCGGCGATCTCACGCGTCCCCGGTAACCTGACCCGCCCGATCCTGTACGTGGTACCGGCGGCGACCGCCCCGGGAACCGCAACGACCTGGCCGGTCTCCGAGCACACCGGGCACCTGACTTCCACCCGGGCAGTCTGGCCTTAAGGAACGCACTGCGCAAACCGTCCGTCACACCGCGCGGGCGGGCGGCGCCGCCCGGCGCTTTCCCGCGCCGGGAGTGCGCCTAGGGTGCATAGTGTGAGACCGATCGATGCCCTGGTGAACTCCCTGCCCGAAGCCCGCGTCATCACCGACCCCGACGTGATCGACTCCTACGCCCGTGACCGCACGTTCCTGGAGCCGGGCAAGCCGCTCGGCGTGGTGCTCGCCGCCTCGCGCGACGACGTGGTGACCACCCTGCGCTGGGCCACCGAGCACCGGGTGCCGGTGGTGCCCAGGGGCGGGGGCACCGGACTGGCCGGCGCCTCGGTCGCCGGTGACGGCTCGATCGTGCTGTCGCTGGCCAGGATGACGGCGATCAGGGAGCTGTCTCCGGCCGACGAGATCGCCGTCGTCGAGCCCGGCGTCATCACCGCCGACCTCGACCGGGCCGCCAGGGAACACGGGCTCATGTACGCGCCCGACCCGTCCTCGTACGAGATCTCCACCATCGGCGGCAACCTGGCCACCAACGCGGGCGGGCTGCGCTGCGTGAAGTACGGCGTGACCAGGGACTCGGCGCTCGGCCTTGAGGTCGTGCTGGCCGACGGCCGGGTCATGAACACCGGCCGGCGCACGATGAAGGGCGTCACCGGCTACGACCTGACCGGCCTGTTCGTCGGCTCGGAAGGCACGCTCGGCGTGATCACCGCCGCCACGGTGCGGCTGCGCCGCGCGCCGGCCGCGCCGCCCGCGACGTTCGCCGCCGAGTTCGGGTCGCTGCGCGACGCGGGCGCGGCCGTCTCGGCGATCATGGCGGCCGGCTGCCAGCCGTCGCTCATGGAGCTGCTCGACCGGGCCACCCTGGAGGCCATCGACGAGTGGCGCAACATCGGCCTCGAACCCGGCACGCAGGCCATGCTGATCGGCCAGTCCGACGCCGCCGACAGCCAGGCCATGGCAGCGCGCATGGAGGCGATCTGCACCGCGAACGGGGCCTCGTTCGTGGCCGTGTCCTCCAGCCCGGAGGAGGCCGACGAGCTGATCGGGCTGCGCCGGCTGGCGTACGGGGCCAAGGAGCGGCAGGGCGCGTGCCTGGTCGAGGACGTGTGCGTGCCCCGGTCGGCGCTGCCCGACATGATCACCGCGATCGAGGCGGCGGCGGTCAGGCACGGGGTGCGGATCGCCACGGTGGCGCACGCGGGCGACGGCAACGTGCACCCGGTCTTCATCTTCGAGCACGGGTCCGTGGAGCCGCCGCCCGAGGTGTGGGCGGCGGCGGACGAGGTGTTCAAGCGGGCGCTGGAGTTCGGCGGCACGCTCACCGGGGAGCACGGGGTGGGGCTGCTGAAGCGGCGCTGGCTGGGGCTGGAGGCCGGGCCGGTGGCGGAGGAGGTGCAGCGGGGCATCAAGGCCGTCTTCGACCCGCTCGGCATCCTCAACCCGGGCAAGGCGATCTGACGTACGCCGGCCCGATCGGCGTTCGCCGCCCCCGGCGCGTTCGAGCGCTCGTTGATCGCGGCCACGGTGAGGCGATCTGACGTCCGACGCAAATCGATCTTGCCTTGACCAAGCCGTGACTTCGGTCACTGATGCGCACTCGACCTGCGACGAAACGCTGACTTTGCCCGTCAAAACATGAATCTTCTGACAGGTCCGGCAGACGCCCCGTCTGTCGCGCTGGTAGCGTTTTGCCTCATCTATTGGGTGGTAATGGGGGTCCGACGTGAATCAGTTCCAGCCGTTGGCGGCGGACGACCCGCGGCGGCTGGGGGCGTTCGACATCGTCGCCCGGCTCGGCGAGGGCGGCCAGGGCGTTGTCTATCTCGGCAAGAGCGACTCCGGTGAGCAGGTCGCGGTCAAGCTGCTGCACCACGCTCTGGTGGCCGACACCGACGCCAGGACGCGGTTCCTGCGCGAGGTCGCGGTGGCCCAGCGGGTGGCCAGGTTCTGCACCGCTCCAGTGCTGCACGCCGACCTCGACGGGAGCCGGCCGTACATCGTGAGCGAGTTCGTCCCGGGGCCGTCGCTCCGGGAGCTCGTGATCAACGAGGGGCCGCGGCGGGGCGCGGCGCTCGAACGCCTGGCGATCAGTACGGCCACCGCGCTCGCGGCCATCCACCGTGCCGGGATCCTGCACCGCGACTTCAAGCCCGCCAACGTCCTCATGGGGCCCGAGGGTCCCGTCGTGATCGACTTCGGCATCGCCCGCGCCCTCGACTCCCCCGGCGCGACCGCCACCGGCATGGCCATGGGGACGCCCTCGTACCTGGCGCCCGAGCAGCTCAGCGGGGCGGCGGTGTCCGAGGCGGCCGACGTGTTCGCGTGGGGCGTCACGATGGTGTTCGCCGCGACGGGCAAGCCCGCGTTCGGCGCCGACTCCATCCCCGTCGTGATGAACCGGATCCTCAACGAGGAGCCGGAGCTCGAGCAGATGGAGGGCGGGGTCCTCGGAGACCTGGTGGCCGCCTGCCTGTCGAAGGACCCGTCCCAGCGGCCCAGCGCCGACGAGCTGATCGTGCACCTGACCGGCCAGCCGGCCCCGAACGCGGCCGTCGAGCCGGTCACGGGCCGCCAGAAGACGGCCGGCGCCGCCGCGGCGGGTGCCGCCGCGAGTGGCGCGGGCGGCCAGGG
>NZ_BAAAMU010000079.1:0-47969 GCF_039529435.1 Nonomuraea maheshkhaliensis | reverse complement strand
GCGAGCCCGCCCGGCGCGGCAGGCGTGAGGGGCGTGCCTGGCGTGACGGTCGTGCCGTAGGGCACGGGCTCGCAGATCTCGGCGGGCGCGCGCAGGTGCTCGTCCACGGCCGTGAAGAACTCCGCCGCCGTCCGCCTGGCCGCCGCGCCCAGCATCCGCTGCCCGACCCCGCCGATCATGCCGCCGATCACGGCCTCGGCGTCGTAGTCGACCCGCGTCCCGCCGTCGACCTCGCTCAACCGGACCTGGACGGTCGCGTCCACAGTGCCGGGCGCGCCCTGCCCGCACGCCCGCAGCGTGAAGCTCTCCGGCGCCAGCGGGTCGCCCAGCGAGACCTCTCCCTGGTAGACGCCCTTGATGGAGGCCACTCCCGCGTTGACCGTCATCCGGTACGTGTCCGGCCCCGTCTCCTCCAGCCGCTCGCATCCCGGAATGGTGCGCACCAGCACCTCCGGATCCCGCAGCGCCGTCCACGCCTGGTCCCTGTTCACGCCGATCACGGCGCTGCCCGCCACCTTCATGGGGCCACTTTAGGCAGACGGGGACGGCCCGATAAGGGCAACACCTGCCAGACGCGGGCCCGGCGCCATGATCAGGACTGGCAAGATGGTGCCTCATGCGCAGGGGACGGAGGACGCACGGGGCTAGCGACGGGGCGAGCGACAGGGTGATCGGCGGGCCGATCGGCGCAGCCGCCGGACGGGCGCTCGGCGGGGCGTGTCTCGTGATCCTGGCGGCCTGCGCGCCGGCGGGGACCGGCACCGGAGCTTCCGGATCGGCGACTCCCGCGACGGCCCCCTCGACCACACCCTCATCCGGGCAGGCCACCAGCAAACCGCCCGCCGGCCCGCCCGGTGTGAAGCCCAGGGCGGGTGAGGTGCGGCCGATCGAGCACACCGGCGACCTCCCGCCCGTGATCAGCTCCATCCCCACCAAGCGCAAGGTCGTCTTCCTGACCATCGACGACGGCTGGGAGCAGGATCCCGGGTTCGCCGCGCAGATCCGCGACCAGCGCATCCCGGTCACCGCCTTCGCCATGCGCGACGCGGTCGAGGCCAAGGGCACTCCGGACGAGGCGGGCGGCCGGGCCCGTTACGTCGGCGCCGGCAAGTGGGGATATTTCCGGCAACTTCGGGACGCGGGGGTCCCGGTCGAGAACCACACCCTCACCCACCCCGACCTGCGCCTCCTCGGCCGCGACGCCCAGCGGAGGGAGATCTGCGGCGCCGCCAAGCTCATCGGCAAACAGGTCGGCACGCGGCCCACGCTGTTCCGTCCGCCGTTCGGCGCCTACAACACCGACACGCTCACGGCCGCCAGGAGCTGCGGAGTGACGGCCGTGCTGCTGTGGACCGCGACCGTGCAGCCGGGCGGCAAGATCGCCTACCAGGTGCCCGACAAGCGGCTGCGCCCCGGCGACATCCTGCTGATGCACTTCCGCCCGAACCTGGCCAGGGACTTCCGCGTCCTGGTCGGCAAGATCCGGCGGCGCGGCTACGAGCTGGGGAACCTTCAGGCGTACCTGGCCGCCGCCCGGATCCGCTGAGGTCCGCCGCGCGGCGTACCCGCTTGTCAGCCCGGCGGGGGACGCGCGAAAGAGCCCGCACGCGCGATCCTCGATGACCGTCAGCAATCGAGCAAAAGGGATGTGACCAAGAACGCATCCCATTGCTCTACAGCTTGTAGTACTACTGTGGGTAGATGTACTACAGCTTGTAGAGCTCAGGGAGTCGGCGGGGAGAATGGACGCACTAGACCTTGCGCGGTGGCAGTTCGGGGTGACCACCGTCTACCACTTTCTGTTCGTGCCCTTGACCATCGGTCTCGGGATCTTCGTGGCCGGCCTGCAGACGGCCTGGCACCGCACGGGCAAGAAGCAGTACCTGACGCTGACGAAGTTCTTCGGGAAGCTGTTCCTGATCAACTTCGCCATGGGCGTGGTGACCGGCATCGTGCAGGAGTTCCAGTTCGGGATGAACTGGAGCGAGTACTCCGTCTTCGTGGGCGACGTCTTCGGGGCGCCGCTGGCCATGGAGGCGCTGCTGGCGTTCTTCATGGAGTCCACGTTCCTGGGCCTGTGGATCTTCGGCTGGGACCGGCTGCCGAAGCGGGCGCACCTGGCCTGCATCTGGGCGGCGGCCATCGGCTCCAACATCTCGGCCTACTTCATCCTCGCGGCCAACGCCTGGATGAAGCACCCCGTGGGCTACGAGGTCGTGGACGGCAGGGCCAGGATGACCGACCTGTGGGCGGTGCTGACCAACTCCACGGCGCTGGCCCAGGTCCCGCACGTGATCGGGGCGGCGTTCATCGTGGCGGGCGGGTTCGTGCTGGCGGTGTGCGGCTACTGGATGTTGCGGACGCGGCGTACCGGCGGGGGCGAGATGTGGCGCGGCGCGGCCCGCGCGGCGCTGGTGATGACGGCCGTCGCGGGAGTGCTCGTCGCGGCCACCGGCGACACCTCCGCCAAGCTCATGTACGAGCAGCAGCCGATGAAGCTGGCCTCGGCCGAGGGCCTCGAACGCGACACCGCCGCGGCCCCGTTCAGCCTCGCCCCCGGCATCGAGATCCCCGCCGTGCTCAGCTTCCTGGCCACGAACGACCCGGGCGCCACCGTCCAGGGCATCGAGGACCTGCAGCGGCGCTTCGAGCGGCAGTTCGGCCCCGGCGACTACCGGCCGGACCAGACGATCGTGTTCTGGTCCTTCCGGGTGATGATCGTGTTCGGCCTGTCCACGGTGGGCCTGTCGGTGCTCGGGCTGTGGCTGACCCGCCGCCGGCGGCCCTTCCCCGTGTGGCTCTCGCGGGCGCTGCTGGCGTCGCTGCCGCTGCCGCTGGTCGCGGTGACCGCCGGCTGGCTGCTCAGCGAGATCGGCCGCCAGCCGTGGACGGTCGCCGGCGAGCTGCTGACGGCCTCCAGCGTGTCGCCGGGCGTCTCCCTGGCCGAGGTGGCCACCTCGCTGACCCTCTTCACCCTGCTCTACAGCGCGCTTGCGGTGGCCGAGACCGTGCTGCTGACCAGGCACGTCCGCACGGGCGTGGAGGAACGGGCGCCGCTGCCCGCGGCCGAGCGGCGCGAGCCGTCCCTGATGTACTGAGGAGCAGACAATGATCGAGTTGTGGTTCGCCGTCATCGCCTTCCTCTGGACCGGCTACTTCGTCCTCGAGGGCTTCGACTTCGGCGTCGGCATGGTGGCACCGCTGGTGAGCAGGAACGGCGAGGAGCAGCGCGCCGGCCTGGCGACCATCGGCCCGGTGTGGGACGGCAACGAGGTGTGGCTGATCACCGCGGTCGGCGCCATGTTCGCCGCCTTCCCCGTCTGGTACGCGGGCCTGTTCAGCTCCTTCTACCTGCCCGTGACGCTGGTCCTGGCCGGGCTGATCGTGCGCGGCGTCGGGCTGGAATGGCGCGGCAAGGTGACGAACCCGGTCTGGTGCGACCTCGGCATCGTGGTGGGCAGCGCGCTCCCGGCGTTCCTGTGGGGTGCGATCTTCGCCTCGCTGCTGTTCGGCGGCGCCGCCCCCGCCCTGCTCGGCGGCGCGTTCACGCTGGCCGTGTGCGCTCTGCACGGTGCGGTCTTCCTGGCGCTGCGGACCACGGGCCCGGTGCGCCGCCGCGCGCGGACCGTCGCCATGGCCGCCGGCGCCGTGACGATCCCGGTGGCCGTCTTCGCCCTGTCGAGCCTGGGCACGGCTCCCGCCCTGGCCGCGATGGCGGCGCTGGCCGCGGCCACGGCGCTGATCTGGCGGCGCAGGGAGGGCTGGGCGTTCACGGCCACGGCGGGCGCGATCGTGCTGACCACGCTGGCGGTCTTCATGGAGCTGCGGGTACGGCCGCTGCCCGGGCTGACCCTGGCCGAGGCGGCCTCCGGCGATTACACGCTGACCATGCTGACCTGGATCGGGCTGATCACGCTGCCGTTCATCATGGTCTACCAGGGATGGACGTACTGGGTGTTCAGGAAGCGGATCAAGGTGCCCGCCTGACCCACGGCGGACGCTCAGCCGGCGGGGGCGCCTCCCAGGTAGAGGCGGCCCAGCCGGGGGTCGGCGGCCAGGTCGCGGGCCGGGCCGGTGATGTGCACCCGGCCGAGGTCCAGCACGCAGCCGAGATCGGCCATCTCCAGCGCCCTGCGCGCGTTCTGCTCCACCAGCAGCACCGCCACGCCGGTCCTGCGCATGAGGTCGATCTGGTCGAAGACCACCTGCGTGTTGCGCGGGTCGAGGCCCATCGACGGCTCGTCGAGCAGCACCACGGACGGCTCCAGCATCAGCGCGCGGGCGAACTCGACCTGCTTCTGCTGCCCGCCGGACAGCAGCCCCGCCATGCCGCCCCACCGTTCGCGCACCACGGGGAACAGGTCCTTGACCACCTCGATCCGCTCCTTCAGCCGGGCCTGGTCGCGGACGGTGAACCCGCCGAGCCGCACGTTCTCGGCCACGGTCATCTCGCGGAACACGCTGTGCCCCTGCAGCACGTGCGCCAGGCCGAGCCCGAGCAGCCGCTGCGGCGACAGGCCCGTCACGTCTTTGCCGGCCAGCAGCACCCGGCCCGACCTGGGCGCGAGCAGGCCGCTGGCCACCTTGAGCGCGGTGGACTTGCCCGCGCCGTTGGGGCCGACGAGGCAGACGACCTCGCCGGCGCGGACGGTCACGTTCAGCCCGCGCAGCACGGGCGCGGCCCTGCCGTAGCCGGCCACCACGTCCTCCAAGGACAGCACCGTTTCAGACACCGAGATACGCCTCCAGCACCCGCGGGTCCTCCCGGACCTCGGCGGGCGGCCCCTCGGCGATGGGCGCGCCGCGGTCGAAGACGATCACGTGGTCGCACATGCCCATCACCATGTCCATGTTGTGCTCCACGACCAGGAAGGTGCGGCCCTCGGCGTTGAGGTCGCGGACGAGGCCGGTGATCCGGTCGATCAGCGCCGGGTTCACCCCGCCCGCTGGCTCGTCGAGCAGCACGAGGTCCGGCTCGGCCATGAGCACCGCGGCCAGTTCGAGCAGTTTCTGCTGGCCGTAGGACAGGTCGCGGGCCTCGGCCTCCTCCAGGTGCTCGATGCCCATGCGGCGCAGCCAGTGGCGGGCCCGTTCCGTCTCGCCCGCGTCGCGCAGCCCGGCCATCAGCTCGCGCAGCCGGGTGCGGCGGACCGCGACCAGCATGTTCTCCAGCACGGTCAGGCGCGGGAAGACGCGGCAGAGTTGGAAGGTGCGGCCGATGCCCGCGTGGGCGATCCGGTGCGGCGAGTGCCGGGTGATCTCCCTGTCGCGGTAGAGCACCCGGCCGGAGTCCGGCCTGATCAGGCCGGTCACGATGTTGAAGAACGTCGTCTTGCCCGAGCCGTTCGGCCCGATCAGGCCGTTGATCGCGCCGTCGCGCAGCTCGACGGTGACGCCGTTCACGGCCAGCACGCCGCCGAACGACTTCGTCAGCCCCTCCGTCCGCAGCGAGCTCATGACGAGACCCCCTGCAGCCGCTGGTCCGCGCTCTCGTCGGGGATGGACGGGCCCGCCCGCCGCCGGGTGAACCTGGCCAGGATGCCCTCCGGCATGAACAGCACGACCAGCACGAGCACCAGCCCCGTCGCGGTCAGGTGGATCTGCGTCTCGCCCAGCGCGATCAGGAAGTACTCCCCCGCCGGGGCCACGATGAGCGCGCCGAGCAGCGGCCCGAGCAGGTGCCTGACGCCGCCGAGCAGGCTCATGAGCACCATGTACGAGCCGATCAGGATGGAGAAGACGAAGATCGGGTCGAGGCTGCCGAACCAGAGCGCGTACAGGCCGCCGGCCAGCGCCACGAACAGGGCGGACAGGGCGAAGGCCGCCACCTTGTACGCCCCCGTCGGCACCCCCAGCGACTCGGCCTTGTCCTCGTCCTCCCTGATGGCCCGCAGCCCCGCGCCGAAGCGGGAGCGGGAGATCTGCCACCAGGCCAGCAGCGCGACCCCGAGCAGCGCCAGGAACAGGTAGAAGAAGACCAGGTGCGTCTGGCCCCTGTGCAGGTCGGGGAAGGGCGAGGGCACCTGGAGGCCGGTGGAGCCGCCGGTCAGCGAGCGCCAGCCCTGCACGACGAGGTTCATCATCGACACGAGCGCGATGGAGACGATCACGAACGAGGCGCCGCGCACGCGTACCGCCGCGATCCCGACGCCGACGGCGAACACCGTGACCAGCAGCGCCGAGACCGGCAGGGCGACGAGCCAGGGCACGTCCAGGCGCACGACCAGCAGCCCGGTGCCGTACGCGCCCAGCCCGAAGAAGGCCGAGTGACCGAGCGAGACGTAGCCGGTGAAGCCGCCGAGCAGGTTCCAGGACGTGGCCATGGCGGCGTACATGACGGTCAGCGCGCCCGCGTACACCAGGTAGTAGTTGGGCACCAGCCACGGATAGGCGATCGCCAGCACAGTGATCATCAGGGGGACCAGCAGGGACAGACCTCTTCTAGAAACGGTGCGCAAGCCGGCCTCCGAAGAACCCCTGGGGGCGGACGAGCAGGGCCAGGAAGAGGAAGACGTAGAACATCATGGTGGCCCAGGTCGCGTCCACGGTCACCAGCACGACGCCCTCGACCACGCCGAGCAGCACGGCCGCGAGGGCGGCGCCGGTCACGCTGCCCAGGCCGCCGACCACGATGACGGCCATGAGCTTGCCGATCCAGACCCAGTGGGAGGCGGGGAAGAACGGCGTGATCAGCGCCAGCACCGTGCCGCCCACGGCGGCCGTGGCCAGGCCCACGCCGAAGCCGTAGCCGGCCACGCGCTCGGTCTGGATCCCGACCAGCCTGGCCGCCTCGCGGTGCTGGATCGTGGCCCGCAGCGCCTGCCCGAACCTGCTCCTGACCAGCACCGCGAACAGCACGGCCAGGGTGAGCCCGGCCACGCCAAAAGCGATGATCTTGTCGTACGGGAGGTGCACGCCGGCCACGGTGAGCGAGCGGGTGGCGTAGTCCATGCTGACCGACTTGTAGGAGCCCGTGTAGAACGTGCCGAGCAGCCCTTCGATGGTCAGCGCGAGCCCGAAGGTCAGCAGCACCGACATCATCGCCACGTTCTCCGGCGCCAGGCGGGCGATGAGCAACCGCTGCACCGCCACGCCCAGCGCGAAGAAGAGCGGCACCGTCACCGGCAGCGCCAGGAACGGGTCCACGCCGAACGCTGTGTGCGCGGTGTAGGTCAGGTAGGCGCCGAGGAACAGGAACGCCGGGTGCGCCACCATGACCACCCGCATCACGCCGAAGTACAGCGACAGGCCGGAGGCCAGCAGCGCGTAGAGCCCGCCGGTCAGCACGCCCAGGGCCAGGCCCTGCGCGAGCAGGCTCACCACGGCTTCTTCGGGTAGACGATGCCGGCGGTCTTCGCCTGCTCGGGCAGCACGATCTCGACCTTGCCGTTCACGTACTGCTGGATCATGTGCGCCTGCTCGGGGCGGCCCTTGTCGTCGAACGACAGCGGCCCCACGACGGTGTCGAACGTGGCCTGCCCGATGTGCGCGGTCAGCTTGTCCTGGCACTCCTTGGACGGGTCGGCGCACTTGGCCGCGTTCACGGCCGCCTCGACGATCTGGCCGACGGTGTAGCCGTTGGCCGCGTCCTCGTTGGCGTCGCCGCCGAACATCTCCTTGTACCGCTTGACCAGCTCCTGGTTGCCGGTGAACGTGGCGGTGGCCGACCAGCCGACGGGCGAGATGACGTGCTCGGCCGCACCCTTCACCGCGGCGGGGAACTCGGCCAGCGTCGGCCCCGTCGAGAACGCGGCCAGCTTCGGCTGCACCTTGAGCTCCTGCAGCGCCCGCACCAGGCCGACCGAGTCCTCGAACTGCGTGCCGCCCACGACCAGGTCGGGCTTGGCCGCGGCGATCTTGGCGGCGATGGGCGCGAAGTCGGTGGTCTCCGGCGGGTACACCTCGTCCACGACCGTCTTGATCCCGGCCGCGGCCAGCTTGTCGCGCAGCCCGTACGCGGTGCCCTGGGCGAACGGGTCGTCCAGGCTCGCGTACGCCGCCGTCTTCGGCCGCTGGTCGGCGGGCAGCTCGGTGAGGTAGTCGGCCAGATAGTCGTAGTGGTCGCTCGCGATGGCGGGGGCGGCGTAGAAGAGCCGCTTGAAACCCTGCTCGAAGACCTCGGCGGCGGCGCCGGCGGGCTCGACGAACAGCATGCCGTACGACTCGGCGACCTTCGCCGCCGGGATGACCAGGCGCGAGGAGAACGGCCCGAAGACCAGGTCCACCTTGTCCTGGGTGATGAGCGACTCGTAGTCGGAGCTGACCCGGTTGGGGTCGGAGGCGTCGTCGCGGAAGATCAGCTCGACCTTCCTGCCGAGCAGGCCGCCCTTGGCGTTCACCCGGTCGGCCCAGACCTGATAGCCCTCCTGGATGCCCTTGCCCGGCTCGGAGAAGTCGCCGGTGAGCGGGAGGGAGACTCCGATCCGCACCGATCCCTTCTGCTGTCCCGGCGACTGCGCCGCGCCGGGTTCGTCGGTCTTCGCGCAGGCGGTGAGCGCCAGCGCGCAGAGGGAGATGATCGCCAGGCCCTTGCTTACTCTTGCCATCGAGGAGACCCCCGTCAGAAGAGGCGAGCGAAAGCGCTTTCGTAAGCGCTTTCGGTTACGATTACACGGGATCTCGCCCCATACAAGGGGGTACGCACCGCATGGCAGAACGCCCTTCCCCGCGGCCTTCCCCACCCGACGCCCTCGTTGGTTCCTCACCCGGCGCGCTTCCCGGGGCTCTTCCCGGCCCGCCGCGCCTGATCGACGTGGCCAGGGCGGCCGGGGTGTCGCTGGCCACCGCCTCGCGCGCGATGACCGGCAGCGCCGGGGTGAGCCCCCGGGTCGCCGCGCACGTGCAGGCCATCGCCGCCCAGGTGGGGTACGTGCCCAACAGCCACGCGCGGGCGCTGGCCGGCGGGCAGGCGTCCATGGTCGGGCTGGTCGTGCACGACGTGGGCGACCCGTACTTCGGCGAGATCGCGCGGGGCGTGCTGCGCGAGACGGACAGCCGCGGCTACCTGGCGCTGATCAGCCAGACCGAGCGCGACCCGCGCGCCGAGCTGGCCAGGATCCGCGCGCTGCGGGCGCACCGGGTGACCTCGATCGTGCTGGCCGGCTCGGGCTACGTGGACGCGCGCACCGAGACCGGCATCGCGGCCGAGCTGGGCTCCTTCACCGCGGCGGGCGGGCGGGTCGCGGTGATCGGCCGGCACCATCTGCCGGTGGACGCGGTGCTGCCCGACAACGCCGCCGGCGGCGCGACCCTCATGCGTCACCTGCTCGATCTCGGCCATCGCCGGCTCGGCGTGCTCGGCGGCCCGGCCAACCTGACCACGGTCGAGGACCGGCTGGCCGGGCTGCGCACCGCGTACGGGGCGGCCGGGCTCGACTGGGCGTCGGTGCCGGTCGTGCACGGGGACTTCACCCGCGAAGGCGGCGCGGCGGCCACGGCCCGGCTGGTGCGCGCCCACCCCGAGCTGACGGCGGTGGTCGCGCTCAACGACCCGATGGCGGTGGGTGCGCTGTCGTGGCTGCTCAACCACGGGCGGCGGGTGCCGGAGGAGATCTCGGTGGCCGGGTTCGACGACGTACCGGTGGCCAGGGACGTCTATCCGGCGCTGACCACGGTCAGGCTGCCCATGGTCGGCATGGGCAGGCAGGCCCTGGAGCTGGTGCTCAAGCCGCCCGCCACCCGGCCGCGCCGCCGGCGTACCCGGCACGAGCTGGTCGTCAGAGCCTCCACGGCCGCGCCACGCCCCTGAGAGAGGGTCGGGCGCGGTACGGAAACGCGCCGGCCACCGGATTCACGGTCCGGTGGCTGGAAGCGTGCGTCAGCCGACGACCTTCATCCGCTTGGTCCGGTGGTCGGTGAGGTGCAGGTCGCCGCCGAGCCGTTCCCTGAGCAGGTCGAGCACCTTGCGGCTGGACAGGACCGTCCAGAGGTTGCCCACCAGGTGCGGGTTGTACTCGGGAGCGGCGTCCATCCAGGCGTCCTTGCCGGTCTGGCTGGCGAACGTCGTGACGAAGAACTCGCCGTCCGGTGTCCGGCAGAAACCCGTGCGGATCTCGGCGGCGTCGACCTGCATGCGAGGCGTGCAGCCGACCTTGGCGGAGATCTGCTCGACCGTGAGCGGCGCGGCGCCGGCCAGCTTGCCGGCCGACGCGACGTAGCCGCCGCTCCCTGAGGAACAGCCGGCGACCAGCGCCGCCAGCAGCGCGACAGCGGTCAGGCGGGGAATTGTCGTCATGTGCGGGGGTACGCGGCCCTTCCTACCTCGGTTCAGACTCATACCGTCCGGATATCCGGGCCCGGCTACTTCGGCGCAGGCGTCTTGGAGACCCGGTGGTCGGTCAGGTGCAGGTCGCCGTTGAGCGGGCCCTTGATCGTCTCAAGCACCTGCAACGGCCCCAGCACGGTCCACTTGGGTCCGACCAGATGGGGGTTGTACTCGGGAGCCCGGTCCATCCACTCGTCCTTGAGCTTCTCCGTCTTGAAGGTGTTGACGAAGAACTCGCCGTCCTGCGTCTTGCAGTACGCCGTACGGACCTCGTCCGCGTCGACCTGCATCTTCGGCTTGCAGCCGACCTTCTCGGAGATCTGCTCGATCGTGAGCGGAGCGGGTTTGGGGGGCTGGTTCTTGCCTGCTGCGACGTAGTCGCTCCAGCCGCCCCCTGAGGAGCAGCCGGCGACCAGTCCGGCCAGCAGCGCGAAAGCGGCCAGACGTGGAAATGTCGTCATGTGCGAGGGTACGCAGGCCCGCCCGGCGCGGTTCACCACCGGACGACACCGGTTCGCCACCAGCTCGCCACTGGGCGCTCCAGGCTCACCTCAGCACGACGCACCCGCGCGCTTCGAGCCGGGCCAGCACCTGCGGCTCGCCGTCCAGCTTGTTCCACCGCAGATCGAGTTTCTCCAGGTCAGGAAGGGTGTCCGGAAGTTCGCGCAGCCGGTTGTTACGCAGGTCGAGCTGCTTCAGCCCGGCGGGCAGCGACTCCGGCAGCCGGCCGAGCCGGTTGTCGCGGAGGTCGAGCACGTTCAGCGCCTCCGGCAGCCGCCCGGGCAGCTCCCGCAGCCGGTTGCCCTGGAGGTGCAGTTCGCGCAGCCGGGGCAGATCGCCGATCGTCTCCGGCAGGGACTCCAGCCGGTTGCCGTAGAGCCGCAGCTCCACCAGCGACGTCATGGAGCCGAGCGAGGCGGGCAGGCGGGTGAGCCGGTTGTCGGTCAGGTTGAGGTAGGCCAGCCGGTCGAGCCGCCCGATCGACTCCGGCACTTCGGTGAACAGGTTGTCGCTGAGGTAGAGGTAGTCGGTCAGCGGCAGGTCGCCGAGCTCGGGCGGGATCTCGGTGAGCCGGTTGTGCCCGAGGTCGAGCATGCGCAGCCGGGACAGGGCGCCGATGCCCGCGGGGAGCTCGGTGAGCGCGTTCTGGCCCACGTTGAGCGATTCGAGGCCGGTCAGCTTCCAGAGCGTGTCCGGGAGCGTGGTGAGGCCGTTCGCGCCCGCGGCCAGGTGCCTGAGCGTCGCGGGCAGCCGGTCGGGGAGCTCGGCGAGCCGGTTGCCGTACAGGAAGAGCCTCTCCAGGCGGGGCGGGCAGGCGGGGAAGGACGTCAGCGCGTTGCCGTCGAGGTGCAGCGCGCGCAGCGCGGTCAGCCCGGACAGGTCGGGCAGCGTGCGCAGGCCGTTGCCGTCGAGGCGCAGCTCCTCCAGCGCGGCGAGCCCGGCCACCCGTTCCGGCACCTCGGCGATCTCGTTCCAGGCCAGGTCGATCAGGCGGACGTCATCGGGCACGTCGGGAAAGACGGTCAGACCGGAGTCGGGGGCGCGCATGCCGTAGAGCATCCCACCCCGACCGGCCCACCTGCAGCGCGCTCGCCCGCCTCGATCAACCCGCCTCGATCAACCCGCCTCGATCAGCCGGCCCCGCTCATCAGCGGTGGCGTTCGCGGGCCTCGAACAGCTCGGACGGCGAGATCGGCATGCGGTCGATCGCGAAGCCCTCGGCGTCCTCGATCGCCGAGGCGATGACGGCCGAGACGGGGATCACGCCGGCCTCGCCCGCGCCCTTGATGCCGAGCGGGTTGAGCGGCGAGGGCGTCTCCAGGTGGTCGGTCTCGACGCGCGGGACCTCGGTGGCGTACGGCATCAGGAAGTCCATGAAGGAGGCGTTGACGAGCTGACCGTGCGGGTCGTAGACCATGCGCTCGTAGAGGGCGCCGCCGATGCCCTGGGCGACGCCGCCGTGGATCTGCCCCTCGACGATCATGGGGTTGATCAGCCGGCCGCAGTCATGCACGACCGCGTACCGCACGACCTTGATCTCGGCGGTGTCGGGGTCGGTCTCGACGATCGCGGCGTGCATGCCGGCCGCGAACGTGGACCTGATCGGCGAGTAGTAGTCGCGTCCCTCCAGCCCCGGCTCCTCGCCCTCGGCCACCGGCGGCCGGTCGGGCGAGGCCGTGCCGGAGAACTGAGTGGCCTTGGCCGTCTCCTCGTCGAAGGCGTACCGCAGCGGGTTGGCCAGCACGGCGACCGTGGACAGCGGGATGGACGCGGACGGCGTGCCGGCCACGTGCACGAGGCCGTCGGCGATGTCGAGGTCGGCCGGGTCGGCCTCCAGGGCGTCGGCGGCGATGCGCAGCGCCTTCTCGCGCACCTTGCGGCAGGCCAGGGCGATGGCGTTGCCGCTGACCACGGCCGCGCGCGAGGCGAACGTGCCGACCGCGTACCCGAACCTGCGGGTGTCGCCGGTGACCACGCTGACGCGCTCGATGGGCACGCCCAGCTCGGCCGCCGCGATCTGGGCGAAGGCCGTCTCGTGGCCCTGCCCCTGCGAGGTGAGGCCGGTGGAGACGTGGACGCGCCCGTCGGAGGTGATCTGCACGTGGCCGCCCTCGTACGGGCCGACGCCGGTGCCCTCGACGTAGCAGCCGATCCCGATGCCCCTGCCGGGACGCCGGTCGAAGGAGTCCCAGCCGATGAGCTCCTTGATCATGCGGAGCATCTCGGGGTAGTCGCCGCTGTCGTAGATGAGCGGCCGACCGTCCTGGAAGATCATCCCCTGGTCGTACGGGAACTCCTCGGGGCGGATGAAGTTGGCCTCCCTGACGGCGGTGCGGTCCTTGCCCAGATGATGGGCGATCTTGTCCATCGTGCGTTCCATGCAGAACACGCCCTGCGGCCGCCCGGCCCCCCGGTAGGGGGTCACCTGCACGGTGTTGGTGTAGACGGCGGTGAACTCGACCCGGTAGGCGCCCACCCGGTACGGCCCCAGCAACTGCGTGGAGGTGACGATCGGCACGATGATGCCGTACGGCGTGTAGGCGCCGTGATCGTGCAGGATCGTGACGTCCAGTCCCAGAACGCGCCCTTCGTCGTCGAACCCCACCCGCACGTGCTGCACCTGCGCCCGCTCGTGCGCGGAGGAGATGAAGTGCTCGCGCCGGTCCTCGGCCCACTTGACCTCGCGCCCGAGCGTCATCGCCGCCCAGGGGACGAGCACCTCCTCCGGCCACGGGTGCACGATCTTGACCCCGAAGCCGCCGCCCACGTCGGGCGCGATCACCTCGACCTGGGGCAGCGGCAGGCCGAGCGCGGCGGCCACCGCCATGCGGACGCTGGTGGAGGTCTGGGTGCTGGAGTAGACGCGCAGGTCGCGGCCGTCCCAGCGGGCGTACACGCCCCGGCCCTCCAGCGGCATGCTGGCGCTGCGCTCGATGTCGAGCCGGAAGTCCAGCGTGTGCGGCGCGGCCTCGATCGCCTCCCTGGCGCCTTGCCCGCCGGGCGCCGTCACCTCCTGGACGAGGTGCGCGCCGACGTTGCCCGGCACGTCCTCGTGCACGAGCTGGGCCCCGTGAGCCGCCTCCTCCAGGCCGACGACCGGCTTGAGCAGCTCGTAGTCGACCTCGATGAGCGCGCAGGCGTCCTCGGCGGCGTACCGGTCGGCGGCCACCACCATGACCACCGGCTCGCCGACGTGCCTGACGACCTCCTTGGCCAGGGGGTGGGCGGTGCGCCCGTGGGTGAGCGCGGGGTGCGGGATGAGCAGCGGCAGCGCCCGGCCGACCCGTTCTGGCAGGTCCTCCCAGGTGTAGACGGCGACGAGCCCTTCGACGTCGAGCGCGGGGCCGACGTCGATGTCGCGGATGCGGGCGTGGGCGTGCGGCGAGCGCACGAACGCCGCCGCCAGCGCCTCCCGGCCCAGGTCGTCGAGGTAGCGTCCCTGCCCGGTGAGCAGCCGCGGATCCTCGCGCCGCTGCACGGGCTCGCCGAACAGCTTCGTCGTCATGCTTCCTCCGCCCGCAGCTCGGCGGCCCGGTGGACGGCCTTCACGATGTTCTGGTAGCCGGTGCAGCGGCACAGGTTGCCGGAGATGCCCTCGATCACCTCGTCGTCCGTCGGGACCGGATTGTCGGCCAGCAGGGCCGTCACCGTGCACAGGAAGCCCGGCGTGCAGAACCCGCACTGCAGCCCGTGGCACTCGGCGAAGGCCCGCTGCACCGCCGACAGCCGGCCGTCGCTCCCGGCCAGGCCCTCGACGGTGGTGATCTCGGCCCCGTCCACGGTCACGGCGAACGTCAGGCACGAGCGCACCGGCCGGCCTTCGAGCAGCACCGTGCAGCAACCGCAGACGCCGTGCTCGCAGCCCACGTGGGTGCCGGTCAGGCCGAGGTCGTGGCGCAGGCAGTCGGACAGCAGGCGGCGCGCGGGGACGCGGACCCGTCTGGCGGCGCCGTTCACGACGAGGGTGATCTCATGCTCCACGGGCCGCCGCCCCCTCCCGCGCCGCGTTCCGCAGCGCCCGCTCGGCCAGCACTCCCACCAGGTGACCGCGGTAGGCGGCCGTGGCGTGGATGTCCTCTTCCGGATCGGTCGCCTCGCGTACGAGGGCCGCCGCCGCCTTCCAGTCGGCCCGCTCCACGGGCCCCACGTCGCCCAGGTCGACCATGACGGGCCCGGCGCCGGCCGCGACGCACGCGGCCCGCGCGCGGGCCGTGCCGTCCGCCCCGACCGTGACCACCGCGCACACCCCCGCCAGCGCGTAGTCACCGTGCCTGCGGCTCACCTCCTCGAACGCGGCGCCGCTCCCCTCCGGCAGCGCCGGGAAGAACGCCGACACGGCCAGCTCGTCCGGGCGCAGCGCCGACTCCATGGGGCCGACGAAGAACTCCTCCGCCGGCACCTCCCGCAGCACGGGCCCGCCGTTCGCCGTCTCCCAGCGGGCCGCGAGCACGCTGCCGCGCAGCACGGCCAGCACGGCGGGCAGCTCGGCCGCCGGATCGGCGTGCACGAGGCTGCCCACCACCGTGCCCCGGTTACGGATCACGGGGTGGGCGACCAGCTTGAGCGCACGGGTGAGCAGCGGGTGCGCCATGGCCCGCTCGACCTCGGCGTGCCTGGCCAGCGCGCCCACCTTCACCCCCTCGGGAGTGACCTCGGTCGCGCCGAGCCCGTGGACCCGGTTGATGTCCACGAGATGGGCGGGCGCCGCCAGCCGCATGTTGAGCATCGGGATGAGGCTCTGACCGCCGGCCAGCACCTTGCCGTCCACCTCGGCGAGGGTCCGCAGCGCCCCGCTGAGGTCGCGGGGCGCGTGGTACTCGAAGGGCGGCGGCTTCACCCGGCCTCGCTCCTGGCGGGCTCGGGACTGCGGCCGGCGATGGCGCGCAGCAGGTGGTATCCGCCCAGCACCACGATCGTGCCGAGCGCGATGCCCTCAAGGGTGAAGTCTCCGCCGATGAAGTGGCTCACAGGTCCGATGGCCAGGATGATGCCCGCTCCGGTCGGAACCATGTTCACGGGATCGGCGAAGTCCACCTTGTTCTCGATCCAGATCTTCGCGCCGAGCAGGCCGATCATGCCGTACAGGATCACGGTCACGCCGCCGAGCACGCCGCCGGGCGTGGCCGCGACCAGCGCCCCGAACTTCGGGCAGAGGCCGAACAGGATCGCGATGATCCCGGCGATGTAGTAGGCGGCCGTCGAGTAGACCTTGGTGGCCGCCATCACGCCGATGTTCTCGGCGTACGTGGTCGTCGGCGATCCGCCGACGGCGCTGGTCAGCACGGTCGCGACGCCGTCGGCCGTCACCGCCCGCCCCACGTACGGGTCCAGGTCCGTGCCGGTCATCTCCCCCACGGCCTTCACATGCCCGATGTTCTCCGCGATCAACGCGATCACGGCGGGAAGGACCAGGAGCACGGCCGAGGTCTTGAAGTCGGGCGCGTGGAAGCTGGGCAGCCCGAACCAGGGCGCGGAGGACACGGCGTCGAAGCTGACCCGGTCGTGCGGAAAAGCCGTCGCCACGCAGTACGTGCCCTCGGCCGGGCAGGCCGCCCCCGCCGCGTCACGCAGGTTGGCCCCCGGCAGCACCGACGTGACCGGCCCTGCGGTGACGTCCAGCAGCCACGACAGCACGAACCCGGCGACCAGCCCGATCAGCACGCCGATGCGCCCGATGAACCCCTTGAACGCCACGATCACCACGAACGTGATGACCATCGTGACGAGCGCCATCCAGTGGTCCTGCGGCCAGTAGACGTCCGCCACCACGAACGCCAGCCCGAACCCGATCAGCATCACCACCGCGCCGGTGACCACGGGCGGGAAGACGCGGTGGATGATGTCCACGCCGAGGAAGTGGATGGCCAGCCCGGCCAGCGCCAGCACGAACCCGGCGACCAGGATCGCGCCGGTCACGACGGCGTCCGCGCCCGCCGTGTCGCCGCCGGCGGCGGCCCTGATGGCGAACACGCCGCCCACGAAGGACGCGCTGGTGCCCAGGTAGCTGGGCACCTTTCCCTTCACGATCAGCAGGAACAGGATCGTCGCGACGCCCGACATCATCACGGCGACGTTCGGGTCCAGCCCCATCACCAGGGGGAACACGAACGTCGCGCCGAACATCGCGATCACGTGCTGCGCCCCGAACCCCACCATCCGGGGCCAGCTCAGTCTCTCGTCGGGTTTGACCACCTCGCCGGGGGCGAGGTGTTTGCCGTCACCGTGTCTGGTCCATCCCACAGCCATGCGAGCCCCTCTTGTACTGGGCGGTTGGGCCGGCGGCACGCTCCGCTTGCGGGCACATTAGGCCCGACGGCACGCACCTACACGGGCATGATCTGCCAAATCTGACCGGCCGACCAGGGTGAACCTCGCGCACATGAGAAGTGTCGGCGTGTGAGGGGCGCTCGCGGGGGCTCGCGGCGGCGCGTGAGGGATCGGCTCGCGAGGACCGGCCCGTGTCCGCCGGCCTACTGGTCGTCCTGCCGGCGGGTGACGCGCAGCAGGTGGTATCCGGCCAGCAGCACGATGGTCCCCAGGGCGATCCCGCTCAGCGCGAACGTGCCGGTGAGCGGCAGCGCGACGGGCCCGATGGCGCAGATGATCCCGGCCCCTACGGGCACCAGATTGACCGGGTCCGACAGGTTCACCCGGTTCTCGATCCAGATCTTGGCGCCGAGCAGGCCGATCATGCCGTACAGGATGGTCGTGACGCCGCCCAGCACGCCGCCGGGGGTGGCCGCGACGAGCGCCCCGAACTTGGGGCAGAGCCCGAACAGGATCGCGATGACGGCCGCGATGTAGTAGGCGGCCGTCGAGTACACCCGGGTGGCCGCCATGACCCCGATGTTCTCCGCGTACGTCGTGGTCGCGGGGCCGCCGACGGACGTGGCCACGACCGTGCCGACGCCGTCGGCCATGACCGCCCGCCCCATGTAGGCGTCCACGTCGGCCCCGGTCATCTCGCCCACGGCCTTGACGTGCCCCACGTTCTCGGCGATCAGTGCGATCACCACGGGCAGCACCAGCACGATCGCCGACACCTCGAACACGGGCCCGTGCAGCGACGGCAGCCCGATCCAGTCGGCCTGGGCGACGCCCTCCAGGTTCACCCGGAAGTGCTCGGTGACGCGCCCGCTGTCGTCCGGCGCCAGGATCCGCCCGCCGACGAGGTCCCATCCCCACGACAGCACGAATCCGAACACGAGCCCGAGCAGCACCCCGATCCGGCCCAGGAAGCCGCGGAACACCCCGATGAACACGAACGTGGCCGCCATCGTCAGCAGCGCCACCCACGGGTCCTTGGGCCAGTAGACGTCGGCCGCCACGTACGCCATCCCGAACCCGATCAGCATCACCACGCCGCCGGTGACGATCGGCGGGAAGACCCGGTGGATCGCACCCACGCCCAGCCGGTGGATCGCGTACCCGCACAGGGCCAGCACGACGCCCACGACCAGCAGCGCCCCGGTGACGGTCGCGTCGCCGCCCCCGGCCGCCCTGATCGCCACCACGGCCCCGACGAAGGACGCGCTCGACCCCACGTAGCTCGGGATCTTGCCCTTCACGATCAGCAGGAACAGGATCGTCGCCACGCCGGACATCATCACGGCCAGGTTGGCGTCGAGCCCCATGACGAGCGGGAACACGAAGGTCGCGCCGAACATGGCGATGACATGCTGCGCCCCGATCCCGACCATCCTGGGCCAGCTCAGGCGCTCGTCCGGCTTGACCACCTCACCCGGCGTCAGGCGCTTCCCATCGCCGTGCACCTTCCACCCGAACGCCACGCCCGCACCCCGATCTCCCCGCCTGACCAGCGGATTCGTCTCCCTGACTCATGTCGGAGAGCACAATAGAGGGTGAGCTTCAGTTCCAGTACGCCGGCCGGCGGTAAACAGCCCCATCTGCGCCGCCCACAGTGGCGGGCAGTCGCGACTGCCGACGCTTTCCGGTGCGGCCAGGTACACCTGCTGTCGTGCGACGCCCGGCGGGTCGTTGCGAACGCCGGCGGTGAAGTGGTCGAGAGTTTCGAGCCTCTGGTCGGGCCGCAGGACACGCGTGATCATAGAGCGGAGGTCCAGCCACGGGAGGCGCCGCCTGCCCAGCTCCCGCAGGCCGTGATACAGGTTGAACCCGTCGACATAGACATCTGCACGCTTGATTTCAAGATTCGACTGTCGCGCACTGCCACCACGCCCCGACATGAAGTTACCCGCCCGGGGCTACGCTCCCGGGCACCACAGCCCCCGCCAGGGGGCCGTTTCTTTTTCCGGCGGGCCCGATACCGGCAAACAACGCGTAATGACGTGGTGACTTTCGTAGATGTCCGCCGCCTTCACCCCACCCGGATCGAGAAGCCTTCCCCGCTCACGACCTGCCCCGCCCGGATCTTGGCCCGCTTGCGCAGCTCGACTTCCCCGTCCACCGAGACCATCCCCTCGGCGATGAGGTGTTTGGCCATGCCGCCCGTCTCCGTGATCCCGCAGTACTTCAGCAGGTCGCACAGCGGGATGTAGTCAGAGCGCAGTTCGAAGTCCACGACGCCCCAGCCTAGACGCAGGCTAGATGCCCCGCATGCGCAGCACGTGCAGCGCCAGGGTCAGGTTGAGCCGCAGGTGGGGGTCGTCGGTGAAGTTGCCGAGCAGCCGTTCCAGCTTGCCGATCCGGTAGCGGAGCGTGTTGTAGTGGAAGTGCAGCCGCCGCGCCGTCTCCGCCACGTTCAGGTTGGTCTCCAGCAGCACCTGGAGGGTGCGCCGCAGGTCCGCGTTCTCGGCGTCGTCGTCGGAGGCCAGCGGCCCGAGCGTCTCCCGTACGAACGCGTGCAGCTCGTCGGTGTCGTTGACCAGCGACAGCAGCCGGTACACCCCGAGCTGGTCGAAGTGGGCGACGGCCCCGGGCCCGTGCAGTTGGCGGCCGACCCTGGCCGCCTTGAGCGCCTGCGAGTACGCCTCCGGCAGCGTCGCCGCCCCGGGGCTGGGCCGGGAGGTGCCGGTGGAGAAGGTGGCGGGCGGCACGTCGGCGAAGGCGGAGGCGGCGTCCTTGGCCACCCTGGCGGCGTCGATGCCGGCGTCCACCACGGCCACCACCTCGTGGGAGAACCCGGCCACCGCGCCGCGCGGGTCGTGCCGCCTGATCGCGGCCGTCCAGCAGGACACCAGCCGGTCCTGGGCGCTGCGC
Organism: Nonomuraea maheshkhaliensis; assembly: GCF_039529435.1. NCBI lineage: Bacteria > Bacillati > Actinomycetota > Actinomycetes > Streptosporangiales > Streptosporangiaceae > Nonomuraea > Nonomuraea maheshkhaliensis. Next base: position 28,024 of record NZ_BAAAMU010000079.1, on the reverse strand, counting down.
TCGTCGCCGTCCGGGTCCAGCTCGGCCACCAGGACGGTCACCGTGCGCGCCAGGTCCCAGCCGAACGCCCTGGCCCTGGCCGTGATCCGCTCGGCGGTGCCGGCCCGGCCGGTGAGCACGTCGCGCAGGAAGTCGGCCCGGTACTTGCTCTCGACGGCGTTGACCGCCTCCTGCCGGGTGACGACGAGCGCGGCGACGGTGGCGGCACGTTCCAGGATGCCGACGTCGCTGGTGCTGATCGCCCCCGACGGGCTGTAGGCGACGATCCTGCCGTGGTGGTGGCCGCCGGCCAGGACGGGCACCGAGGCGAAAGAGCGCACCCGGCCGCCCGCCGGCGAGAGCGGCGGGCCCTCGCGGGAGATCGACTCGCGCAGCACCTTCACGTGCTCGGCGGCGCCGGCGGTGGCCAGCACGCCGCCCGAGCCGTCCACGGCCGCCACCGACACGTCGAGCAGCTGGGCCACCTCGGCGGCGACCTCGTTCAGCCCGCCTCCGGCCAGCACCACCTGCACCAGCGCCCGGTGGGCCTCCTCCGCCCTGGCCAGCACGGCGGCCTGGCGGTTGAGGATGTCGGTCAGCACCTGGTTGAGGATGTCGTCGAAGCCGACGTCGTTCGGCAGCAGGATGAGGGGGAAGCCGAGCCGGTCGGCCTGCTCGACCATCTCGTCGGGCAGCTCGTCCACGTACCGGCCGAGTTTGATGGCCAGCGCGGCCAGGCCGCGCTCGTCCAGGTCGGCGACCAGCCGCCCGAGCGACTGGGGCGTGTTGCGCAGCGGATAGCCGGTGGTGAGCAGCAGCTCGTGCGGTTTGACCCAGGCCAGGATGTCGGGCACTTCCATGACGTTGAGCCGCTGCACGATGCGGCCCAGCCCGCTCTCCCCCGCGATCAGCCGGGCGTCGGCGAGGGTGGACACGCCGAGCACCTCGCCGACGGACACGCCGTGGATGATCGTGCCGGTGCTGGCGAGACGGACGGGGGGCTCCATGCAGAGATTGTGAACCCACAAGCGGTCTGTCAGGAAGAGCCAACCTTCCCGCTGACTGTTGGCAAATTTACCCGTACGGAGGGTTCACCGGCCGTTCTACGGTCAGGACCAAGGTCGGTTGGGAGGTCTGGTGACCGTCAGTACTCATGCTCGGCGTACCCGCGTCCACGTGTCCGGCGCGGCCAGTACGGCGGTGCGCCCTGTCCTTGAGTCCCAGCGGCGCCCGGCCCGGGTGCTGGCCGCGTTCCCCGCGGGGGTGTACCTGGAGGTCAGGACCGATCTGGAGCCGTCCGTGATCGCCGTGATCACCGGCGAGGCCACCCGGCTGCCCAACTCCGTGCTGCTGTCGACGCCGCTGCCCCACCTCACGGTGGGTGACGAGGCGACGGTGGGCGACCGCACGATCGATCTGGGGCCGCTGAGCCTGAGCGTACGGCGATGGTGGGACCCCGCCCCGCCCCTGGGACGGCTCGATCCGGCCCGGCTGGCGGACGCGGAGGCCGCACTGGCCGATCCGCCGGGCGCCGGGCTGGCCGGCGACGAGGCGGTGGAGCTGCTCGCCGACAGCTGCGCCAAGGGCTGGCTGCTGGGCGCGGTGACGGCGGCGGAGCGGCTGGTCGGGCTCGGGCCGGGGCTGACACCGAGCGGTGACGACGTGCTGGCCGGGCTGCCGGTGACGCTGGCCTGGACGGTGGGTCTCGGGGTCGCCGTCGGGGCGGTGCTCGCTCGACGGCATCCGGCCGAGAGGGTGCCCCGCCATGTCTGAACGCGGACGGTGGCCGGGCGAGAGGTGCCCCGCCATGTCGGAACGCGGACGGTGGCCGGGCGAGAGGTGTCGCATGGTGTCTGAAAGGCGGCCGGACAAAGGGTGTCAGGTCGCGTCCGGAAGGCGGCCAGCCGCAGGGATGGCGTGGCGTGTCTAGGGGGCGGTTGTTCGTGTTGCGGCTGGCCGTCGCGGGCATGGTGGTCACGCTCCTCGGACGGCTGTGGTTCCTTCAGGTGGTCAGCGGGGAGCGGTACGTGCGGGCCGCGGCCGACGTCCGGATCAGGAGCGTGACGCTGCCGGCGGTCAGGGGCCCGATCCTCGACGTGGCGGGCCGCCCCCTGGTGACCAACAGGACCAGGCCGGTCGTCACGGTCAACGCGGTGGAGCTGGCCCACCAGCCGGACGGCGGGCGGGAGGTGCTGACGCGGCTGGGCGAGGCGCTGGGGCGGTCGTACCGGCAGATCGTGGAGAAGGTGCGGTTGTGCGGGCCTTCGGTGCCGCGCCCGTGCTGGCCGGGCTCGCCGTACGAGCCGATCCCCGTCGCCGAGGCCGTGAGCGTGCCGGCGGCGCTGCAGATCAGCGAGCGCCAGCAGGACTTCCCCGGCGTGCGTACGGAGCTGCGCCCGGTCAGGGCGCACCCCTCCGGCGCCTCCGCCGCGCACACCCTCGGCTACGTCCAGGGCGCCGAGGGCCGCGACGGGCTCGAAGGCGTCTATGACGGGGAGCTGGCGGGGCGGGCCGGGCGCAGGGACGTGGCCGTGGACAACACCGGCCGGGTCACGCGGACGGTCCGCGAGGTGCCGCCCGTCCCCGGGAACACCCTCGTGACCAGCATCGACACCCGCATCCAGGCCGTCGCCGAGCGGGCGCTCGGCCGGGCGCTGCGGGCCACGGGCGGCACGTCGGGCGCGGTCGTGATCATGGAGTCGGGGACGGGCCGGGTGGTCGCGCTGGCCGGGCGGCCCTCGTACGACCCGGGCGTGTGGACGGATGGCGTGACGGCGGCGGAGTACCGGGCGCTGCCGCTGCTGTCGCAGGCCGTGCAGGGCGAGTGGGCGCCCGGCTCGACGTGGAAGGTCGCCTCGGTGGCGGCGGCCGCGTCCGCCGGGTACGCGCTGGACGCCACCTACGACTGCCCGGCCGGCTACCCGATCGGCGGCCGTACCTTCGGCAACTTCGGCAGCGCCGACCTGGGCCCGATGACCATGCACGGCGCGCTGGTGCGGTCGTGCGACACGATCTTCTACCGGCTGGCCGACGAGCTGTGGCGGCGCCGCTCCAGCGTGCCGCAGGAGACCGCCCGCGGGTTCGGCTTCGGCGCGCCGACCGGCGTGGACCTGCCCGGCGAAGCGGCGGGGGCGGTGCCGGACGCGGCCGCGAAGAAGGCGCACTGGCGGGCCACCCGCGCGGAGAGCTGCCGCCGGGCCGTCAAGGGCTACCCGGAGCTGGCCGACCGGGCGCGGGCGGCCTACCTGACCACGATCGCCGGGGAGAACTGCCGGGGCGGCGGCGCGTGGCGGCCCGGTGACTCCGCCAACTTCTCCATCGGGCAGGGCGGGGTGCTGGTCACGCCGTTGCAGCTGGCTCGGGCGTACGCGGCCGTGGCCAACGGCGGCACCCTGCACAGCCCGCGCGTCGGCCTGCGCGTCGTGCGCCCGGACGGCACGACGGCGCGCACGATCACGCCGCCGGTGGCGGGCCGGCTGCCCGCCTCCCCCGAGACGCTGCGCTTCATCCGCCAGGCCCTCGCCCAGGTGCCCAGGGAAGGCACCGCGGAAGGCGCGTTCAAGGGGTTTCCGTTCGGAAAGATCGCCGTGGCGGGGAAGACGGGGACGGCGGAGTCGTTCGGGCACCGGGACACCTCCTGGTTCGCCTCGTTCGCCCCCGACCCCGCCTACACGGTGGTCGTCGTGCTGTCCCGGGGCGGCAGGGGCGCGGAGGGCGCCGCCCCGGCCGCCCGTGAGGTCTGGGAGGGCATTCTCGGGCTGAGGGAGCGGCGATGATCACGATGTCCGGCAGGCGCCCGCTGGTGTGGGCGCCGTCGCTCGGCCCGCCCGACCGGGTGCTGACGCTGCTGGCGCTGGCGCTGTCCGGGACCGGGCTGCTGCTGGTGTGGTCGGCCACCCGGATGGAGGACGACCACGGGCTGCTGGTGCGGCAGGCGGTGTCCGTCGGTGCGGGGCTGGTGCTGATGTGGCTGGTCTCGCGGGTGGATCTGCGGGTGCTGCGGGCGTACGTGCCGCTCGCGTACGTGCTGGCGCTGCTGTCGCTGGCCGGGGTGCTGAGCCCGCTGGGGGTGCGGGTCAACGGGGCCCACTCGTGGATCGTGCTGGCGCCCGGGGTGCAGTTCCAGCCGTCGGAGTTCGCCAAGGTGGCGCTGGCGCCGGCGTTCGCGGTGCCGCTGGGTGAGCTGCTGGACGGGCGGCGGCGGCCGGGGTTCGGCGGGGTGCTGCTGGCGCTGGTGCTGGCCGCGGTGCCCATCGCCCTCATCGGGTTGCAGCCGGACCTGGGCACGATGCTGGTGTTCGCGGCCATGGTGGCGGGGGCGCTGCTGGTGTCGGGGGCGCCCAAGCGGTGGCTGCTGGTGCTCGCCCTGGGGGCGGCGGGCGCGGCGGTGGCGGCGTGGCGGTTCGGGCTGGTACGGCCGTACCAGGTGCAGCGGCTGCTCGTGCTGGCGAACCCCGGGGCCGATCCGGGCGGCGTCGGGTACAACGCCGCCCAGGCGCGCATCGCGATCGGCTCCGGCGGGCTCTACGGCAAGGGGCTGTTCAACGGCGAGCAGACGGCCGGGCATTTCGTGCCCGAGCAGCACACCGACTTCATCTTCACCGTGGCGGGCGAGGAGCTCGGGTTCGCCGGCGCCGCGCTGATCGTGCTGGCCTTGTTCGCGCTGCTGTGGCGGGGGCTGTCGATCGCGCGGCGCGGCGCGTCGCCGTACGGGACCGTGCTGGCGGGGGCGCTGGTGTCGTGGCTGGCCTGCCAGACGTTCATGAATGTGGGCATGACTCTGGGGCTCGTGCCGGTCGTGGGCGTGCCGCTGCCGTTCGTCTCCTACGGCGGCTCGGCCACGGTGGCGGGGCTGCTGGCCGTCGGGCTGTTACAGGCCGTGCACAGGACCAAGGCCATGCAGCCGTAGCAGGTTCTCGCCCAGGATCTTGCGCTTGGCCTGGTCGGTGAGCTGCGGGTAGCCGTACCCGTCGCAGAGGTCCTGCGGAATGGTGAAGTCCCTGAACGCCCGCAGCGCCCACTGCGGATGGAAGATCGGCGCCTCCGAGCCGTAGATGATCTTGTCTTCGCCGCACCAGAAGAGCAGCTTGCCGATGATCTCGGCGAACATCCGCGGCGCCCTGACGATGAAGTTGATCGTGGCGGCCAGGTCGGCGTACAGGTTGGGGTAGCGGATGAGCTGCCAGCAGGTCTCGTCCAGGAACGGCAGGCCGACGTGGAAGATGACGAAGTTGATGTCGGGGAAGTTGGCGGCGGCGCCGTCCATGTCCCACGTCTGGGTGTGCTCGATGGGCTGCGGGCCCAGCGGCACGCCCTTGTGCACGCCGATCAGGTTGATCCCCAGGTCGCGGGCCTTCTCGAAGATCGGGAAGGCCACCCGGGGGTCGTCCATCCGCCACGGGTAGGGCGAGCCGTAGTCGTAGCGGACGTTGTAGAGCTTGAACGCGCGGGCGTTGTACTCCCCCACCTGGCGTTCCATCAGGTCGAGCGCCTTGCGGCCCTCCAGGGGGTTGACCGTGCCCCAGAAGATCGTCCGGTCCGGGTCGCGGGCGGCCAGTTCCGCGCACTCCTGCCACGGCGACAGGCCGTCGTGGTAGAGGTCGGTGAGCGGCAGCGGCATGGCGACCAGCATGTCCGTGTCGGACTCCTCGTAGACCATGCGGCGGATGTCGTCGACCGTCCACCGCCGCAGAAAGTCCTCGGGCGGCAGCTTGGTCTCGCCTTCCGGGGTGAGTGCGGTGTGGAAGGCGTACAGGTGGTTGGAGAACATCTGTCCCGCGGAGCCGTACGCGTTCTTGGCCTCGAAGTTGAACACGTGGGCCACGCTGTCGAACACGAAGAAGTCGTCGATCACGTCTGTCGCCTCCTCGCCACATAGGCCGCCTTGTCGGGCACCTGGGCGGGGTCGGGCAGGAAGCGCAGCATCCGGGCCGCCCTCGGGGAGAGCCGGTCCACGGTCCACGCCTCGTCCCACACGACCTCGACCTGCGCCTCGCGTACGCCCGGCTGCTCCTCGATGCGCTCGCGCACCTCGGTGAGCACCCTGGCGGCGAACGGGCACCAGCCCGAGGTCAGCAGCAGCTCCACCCTGGCCAGGCCCGCGTCGACCTCGACCGACCGGATGAGTCCCATCTCCACCACGGAGATGCCCTTCTCCCTGCAGCACGGGTCGTAGACCCCGGACAGCGCCTGACTGGCCCACTGCGGTATCTCCGGCATGACCTCATCGTCGGACGGGTGTGCCGCCTGGGGTAGGCGTCCGTTTTTCAAATGACGAACATGCTTGGAGGATGACCGACGACGAACCAAGCGATCTGATCCGCAGCGTCTCACGCGCCCTGCGCGTGCTGGAGGAGGTCTCGCGGGCCGACCGGCCGCTGTCGGTCAAGGTGATAGCCCGCCGGTGCGGCCTCAACCTGTCCACCTCCTACCATCTCGTCCGCACCCTCTGCTACGAGGGCTACCTGCACCGGAGGCCCGACGGCGACTACATGATCGGCTCGAAGGTGGCCGAGCGCTTCCACGAGATGCTGGAGGCGTTCGAGCGCCCGCCCCGGGCGGCGGAGGTGCTGCGGCAGCTCGCCGCCGAGTCCGGCCACACCGCCTACCTGGCGCAGCTCACCGACGCGCGACTGGTGGTGGTGGACGTGGCGGAGGGGCCGCTCTCGCCGTGGCTGGAGGACCTCCAGGCGGGCCTGGAGACGGCCCCGCACGCCACCGCGCTCGGCAAGGCACTGCTGCTGTCGCTGCCGCCGCGCATCCGGCGGGGCATCCTCACCGAGTACGGCCTGCGCCGCTTCACCTCCGCCACCCCCACCAGCGTCGAGGACGTCGAGGAGGAGCTGGCGCTCTTACGCCCCGGCCAGGTGGTGGAGGAGTACGGGCAGTTCAGGGAGGAGGTGGCCTGCGCGGGCGCGGTCGTGCCCGGCACGCAGTGGGCGATCGGCATCTCCGCCCGCGGCCTGTCCATCCCGGCACTGGCCCGCGCGCGGCTGCGCGAAGCGCTGCGTGACCTCACCTGATCCGGCGCCGCCTTAGGCTTGCCCTGGAGGGGTGCCGAGATGCGAGTGATCTTGTTCGGGGCGACCGGGATGGTCGGGCGCGGGGTGCTCAGGGAGTGCCTGCTCGACGACCGGGTCACGGCCGTGCTCACGGTGGGCCGGGCCGTCACCGGGGTCACCCACGCCAAGCTGCGCGAGCTGCGCCACGACGACCTGCTCGACCTGTCGGCGATCGAGGACGAGCTGCGCGGTCACGACGCGTGCTTCTTCTGCCTCGGGGTCTCGTCGGCCGGCATGAAGGAGCGCGACTACCGGCGCGTCACCTACGACTTCACGCTGTCGGCCGGCCGGACGCTGGCGCGGCTCGATCCCGGCTCGACGTTCGTGTACGTGTCCGGCGTCGGCACCGACGCCCAGGGCCGGGCCATGTGGGCGCGGGTGAAGGGCGAGACCGAGAACGCCCTGCTGGAGCTGCCCCTGGAGGCGTACATGTTCCGGCCCGGCTACATCCAGCCGATGCACGGCGTCACCTCGCGCACCCGCTTCTACCGGCTGGCGTACGTGGTGGTGCGGCCGTTCTACCCGGTGCTGCGGCGGCTGTTCGGCGCGGGGATCACCACGACCGAGCGGATCGGCCAGGCGATGATCACGGTGGCCGAGCGGGGCGCCCCCAAGCGGATCCTCGGCCCCGCCGACATCAACGCGCTCTGCGAGACCGGCGTGCGCTGAACGCGGCCGGCGCGAGGGGGACGGCGGCGAGCGACGCGGCGGCGGCCAGGCCCCACACCGCGGGCCAGGAGGCGGTGGCCAGCACGACGGGGATGAGCAGCGGGGTGAGGAGCGCGGCGACCGTGCGCGGGGTGGGGGCGTCGGTGAGCACGGCCGCCCCGGCCATCACGATTCCGGCCAGGGCTCCGGCCAGGGCCGGCCGCCACACGTCCCAGCACCGCACCGGCGACCCGAGCCCCAGGTCCTCCGCGACGGGTGCCGCCGGATCGCCGCCTGCCGCACGCTCATCGCGAACCCGCGCTCCCCCTCTCCGAACCAGGTCATCACCGCCCGCCCCTCCCGCTCCGCCTCCCCTTCCACCCCGGCACCGCCGCCCGTTCGACGCTGTCCGCTCGCCGCGAGCCTGCCCGGCGGGGCCGGGTGTGCCCGATGATGGAATACCTGGGCGCGCCTGGGCGCTAGCGTAGTCGTCAAAGATTCAACAGTCATGGATGGTGACTAAAGTGCAGTTCGGCATCTTCAGCGTGGGCGACGTCACCACGGACCCCACCACCGGCAAGACCCCGGCCGAGCACGAGCGGATCAAGGCGATGGTGACGATCGCGCTCAAGGCCGAAGAGGTCGGGCTCGACGTCTTCGCGACGGGCGAGCACCACAACCCGCCCTTCGTGCCGTCCTCCCCCACCACCATGCTGGGGTACATCGCGGCCAGGACGGAGCGGCTCCAGCTGTCGACCGCCACGACGCTGATCACGACGAACGACCCGGTGAAGATCGCCGAGGACTTCGCCATGCTGCAGCACCTGGCCGACGGCCGGGTGGACCTCATGCTGGGCCGGGGCAACACCGGGCCGGTCTACCCGTGGTTCGGCCAGGACATCAGGCAGGGCATCCCGCTGGCCATCGAGAACTACGCGCTGCTGCGCCGGCTCTGGCGCGAGGACGTCGTTGACTGGGAGGGCCGCTTCCGCACGCCGCTGCAGGGCTTCACGAGCACGCCGCGCCCTCTGGACGGGGTGCCGCCGTTCGTCTGGCACGGCTCCATCCGCAGCCCCGAGATCGCCGAGCAGGCCGCCTACTACGGCGACGGCTTCTTCGCCAACAACATCTTCTGGCCGAAGGAGCACTTCGTGCGCCTGATCAGCCTCTACCGGCAGCGGTACGCCCACTACGGGCACGGCACCCCTGAGCAGGCCGTGGTCGGGCTGGGCGGCCAGGTGTTCATGCGCAAGAACTCCCAGGACGCGGTACGCGAGTTCCGCCCCTACTTCGACGTCGCCCCCGTCTACGGCCACGGCCCCTCGCTGGAGGAGTTCATGGCCGAGACCCCGCTCACGGTGGGCAGCCCGCAGCAGGTCATCGACAGGACCCTGGAGTTCAGGGAGTACTTCGGCGACTACCAGCGCCAGCTGTTCCTCATGGACCACGCCGGCCTGCCGCTGAAGACCGTGCTGGAGCAGCTCGACCTGCTCGGCGAGGAGGTCGTGCCCGTGCTGCGCAAGGAGTTCGCCAAGAACCGGCCGGCCGAGGTGCCCGGCGCGCCGACGCACGCGCGCCTGCTCGCCGCCAAGGACGCGTCCGAGACCGTCGGCGCCTAGCGGCCCCGGCTCTCGAATCCTGATGTTTCCGGAAAGGAGCACCATGAAGCTCGCCGTCGTCACGGCCGGGCTCACCCAGCCCTCCTCCACCCGCCTGCTCGCCGACCGCCTGGCCGAGGCGGTCATTCACCGGACGGCGACGGAGACCCCGACCGGGACCGGGGCCGAGACGGGGGCCGGGACCGGCGCCCCGACCGGCGCCGAGGTCCGCGTGATCGAGCTGCGTGACCTGGCCGTCGACATCGCCAACAACTTCGTCACCGGCTTCCCGAACGCCAGGCTGCGCGAGGCCATCGCGGCCGTGACGGAGGCCGACGGGCTCATCGCGGTCACGCCGATCTTCAGCGGCTCCTACAGCGGCCTGTTCAAGTCGTTCTTCGACGTGCTGGACAACACCGCGCTGGCGGGCAAGCCGGTCCTCATCGCGGCCACGGGCGGCACCGCCCGGCACTCGCTGGCGCTGGAGCACGCGCTGCGGCCGCTGTTCGCGTACCTGCGCGCGGTGGTCGTCCCGACGGCCGTGTACGCGGCGTCGGAGGACTGGGGCGGCGGCCACGACGCCTTCACCGACGGGCTCGGCGAGCGCATCGACCGCGCCGCCGACGAGCTGGCCGGCCTGCTCCCGCACCGCGCGCCCGGTGCGAAGCGGGACAAGCAGGACGACGAGGAAGAGGTCGTTCCGTTCGAACAGCAGCTCGCGGCCCTGCGCCCCGTGGAGTAGCTTCTCCTCCGTGATCGCCCCCGCCCTCGTGGCCCTCTCCCTCACCCTGAGCGCCGTCCCCGCCGGCCCCGCCGCCACCGCCCCGGCGGCCGGCCTGGCCGGCGCGCACAAGAAGGACATCGCGATGCGGCTGGTGTCCAGCGCGGAGAACTCCTCGCTCGACTGGAAGGCCCAGTACGGCTACATCGAGGACATCAAGGACGATCGCGGCTACACGGCCGGCATCATCGGCTTCTGCTCGGGCACCGGCGACATGCTGAAGCTGGTCGAGCTCTACACCAGGCGCAAGCCGGGCAACGTGCTGGCGAAATACCTGCCCGCGCTGCGCCGGGTCGACGGCACCGCCTCGCTGAAGGGCCTGGCCCCGCGCTTCCCCGCCGACTGGCGCAGGGCGGCCAAGGATCCGGCCTTCCAGCGGGCCCAGAACGACGAGCGCGACCGGGTCTACTTCGATCCGGCCGTCCGCCGGGCCAAGCAGGACGGGCTGCGGGCGCTGGGCCAGTTCGTCTACTACGACGCCATGGTCATGCACGGCCCCGGCGCCGACCGGCTCAGCTTCGGCGGCATCAGGAAGGCGGCCCTGGCCAAGGCCAGGCCCCCGGCGCGGGGCGGGAACGAGGTGACGTACCTGAACGCGTTCCTCGACGCCCGCAAGGCGGCGATGCGGGCCGAGGAGGCCCACGAGGACACGACCCGGGTCGACACGATGCAGCGGGTCTTCCTGAAGAACCGCAACCTCGACCTCAGGCCGCCGCTGACCTGGAAGGTCTACGGCGACCGCTACACGATCAAGAAGTGAGGACGCGCCCGCGCGGACGCGTCCTCACCGGGGGTCAGCGTTCGACGGCGACCACGTCGTACGGCGTGTCGGGCGTCGGGGTGGTGCTGAAGCGGGCGTTGGGCAGGTAGAGGCGGTGGCCGTAGGCGGCGACCGTGGTGGGGATGTCGAACCTGGAGTCGGTCAGGCGCTTGACGATCTTTCCTGACGAGCCGTCGCGCGACAGGCCGACGACGGCGATCGTGTTGTCGCGGTTCAGCACGGCGTACAGGGTGCGGCCCGACAGCAGCAGGCCGTCGCCGTTGACCAGCGAGTCCCCGCCCAGGTTCACCTCGGTGGTGGCGCCGGAGGAGGGGTTCACCTCGAACAGCTTGCCCGTGTTCGACTGCACGATCAGCAGGGAGCGCCGGTCGGGGCTCGGGGCGATGCCGTTGGCGTTGATGCCGGTCCCGTACTGGATGGCGCCGGTCAGCGGGATCGCGGTGAAGTTCTCGGGCAGCGCGCCGCCCCGGCCGAGCCGCAGCTTGTACAGCACCGCGTTGGAGGAGTCGGTGAAGTAGGCGGCGCCTCCGACGAGGATGACGTCGTTGACGAACGACGTGCCGGTGGCGAACTGGTACGACTTGAGCACCCGTCCGGTGCGCAGGTCGACCACCCGCGCGTTGCCGGCGTTGCCTCCGGCCACGAACAGCCTGCGCCCGTCGGTCTTCAGCCCGAGCGACGGCGTTCCCGGCCCCTTGCTGACGACGGAGCCCTTTCCGGTGCGCAGGTCGGCCCGGTAGATGTCGCCGGTGGCGCGTGAGCCGAAGTAGGCGTGGGGGCCCGGCCCGATCTCGATGCCCTCCGGCTGGAACCCGTTCGGCAGCGGGAACGTGTCGGGCTTCGAGGCGGCCTGCGCCGGCACACTGCCGAGCAGCACCACGACGAGAGCGCTGAGTGCGGTCTTCAGGATCGCGGATCTCATGCGGCCCACGATGCCCAAGGGGGTGGGCCCGGCAAAGACCCACGACCGGCTTCTCACACATTTCTCAGAAATGTCCGGACTCAGGACCGGTTACCGACCGGCACCCCCGCTGGAGTGACCCAGCGAGTAGGTTGGGACAGAGCCAAACAAACGGGGTGAGTCATGTCAAACGGTACCCGTCACGCTCTGGGAGTGGTCGCAGGACTGCTTCTCCCTCCCCTGGTCGCCGCCGGGCTCTGGTACGGCGTCGGCGAACTGTCCGTCCAGGCCGCGCAGTCGTACCGGCTCTCGTGGATCGGGCTGGGGGTGCTCGTCGCGACGGGAATCCTGCTCGCCTTCCTGATCGCCTCCCGCCTGTCGCCCGTGGCCTCGCTGCTCGGCGGGCTCGCGTTCACCGGCGTGGGCGTCCTGCCGTTCGCGGAGATGACGATCAGCGTCCGGCTGATCCCCAACGAGCTGCTGCCCACCTCGCTGTCGTCGGGTTTCCTGACGCTCAGCTACTCGGGGCTGCACCTGCTGCTCGGCGTGGCGCTGCTGGTCGCGTCGATGTTCCCGTCGCGGTGGCGGGCCAGGCAGCGCCCCGAGTACGTGGCGCAGCCCGAATACGCGGGGGCATGGGAGCCGGCCCAGTCGCCGGCCCAGTCGCCGTACCTGCCGCCGCAGCCCCCGCATCAGGGGCCCGAGGACGCCACGCGGCCGATGTACCGCGAGTGAGCCGCGGGCGGCCTGGCAGAATGCCGCCATGCGCGACTTGACGATCGTCGACTTCCTGTCCGAGCTCGCCGACCGGGTGCCGGCGCCCGGCGGGGGCGCCACGGCGGCCCTGCACGCGGCGCAGGCCGCCGCCCTGCTCGGCATGGTGGCCCGCTACACCACCGGCGAGAAGTACACCGCCCACGCCGAGACGGTCGTCGCCGTGATCGCCGAGACCGACACGCTGCGGGCGCGCTCGCTCAGGCTCGCCGAGGAGGACGCGGCGGCGTTCACCGCGGTCACCGACGCCTACCGGCTGCCCAAGGGCGAGGAGCGAAGCGGCGCCATCGCCAGGGCGCTGGCCGGCGCCGCCGAGCCGCCCGCCAGGGTCGTCGAGGCCGCCGCGCGCGTGATCGAGCTGTGCGAGCTGATGCTGCCGATCTGCAACCGCAACGTGGTCACCGACGTGGCCGCCGCCGCCGAGGCCGCCCGCGCCGCGCTCACCACGGGCCGGGTCAACGTGGAGGTCAACCTGGGCGGCGTACAGGACGAACAGCTACGCGCGGAGCTGAACATCCGCCTGTCCGGCGTCGACGCGGCCGTGGCCAGGGCAGACTGGGTGACCGCAGAGGTACGCGAGGAGATCAAGCCGTGAAGACGCTCACCGGCCGAGACCTGGCCGCCGCCATCAGGACCCAGACGCAGGCCGAGGCGGGCTCGGGCGCGCAGCCGCGCCTGGCCGTCGTCGTGGCCACGGCCGACGAGGCGAGCCTGTGGTATGTGCGCTCGATCGCCAAGGCGGCGGCCGCCGTCGGCATCGCCTGCGACCTGGTCGACCTGGGTCCGCGGGCCGCGCCCGAGCAGATCGGCGAGACGCTGGCCAGGCTGAGCGCCGACGCCGGCGTGCACGGCGTGATGTTGCAGACGCCGCTGCCGGAAGGCGCCTCGGCCCAGGAGCTGGCCACGGCCATCGACCCGCGCAAAGACGTCGACGGGGCCAACCCGCTCTCGCTCGGCCGGCTGGCCGCCGGGCTGCCCGCGTTCCCGCCCGCGACGGCGGCGGCCGTGATGGCGCTGCTCGACCACTACGAGGCCGAGCTGGCGGGGCGGCGGGCCGTGGTGGTCGGCCGCTCGACGGTGGTCGGCAAGCCGCTGGCGCACCTGCTGCTCGACCGCCATGCCACGGTCACCGTCTGCCACTCGCGCACCCGCGACCTGGCCTCCGTCACCGCCCAGGCCGAGGTGCTGGTCGCCGCGGTGGGGCGGGCGGGGCTGATCGGGGCCGATCACGTCGCGCCGGGCGCGGTGGTGATCGACGTCGGCACCAACCCGACCGACGAGGGCGGCCTGACCGGCGACGTCGACTTCGCGGCGGTCGCGGAGGTGGCGGGCGCGCTCACCCCCGTGCCCGGCGGGGTCGGCCCGGTGACCACCGCCCTGCTGCTGCGCCACGTCGCGCGGGCGGCCAACCTGCCATGACCATGCCCATGACCGATCATCAGGCGGAGGCCTGTCTTGGCTGACATTCTCATCGTCCAGAACAGCAGGAGCGGAGGTCCCGGCCGGGTGGGCGGCTGGCTGGAGGAGGCCGGGCACCGGCTCGACGTCGTGCTCGCCCACGACGGCGCTCCCCTGCCCTGCCGCCTCGACCACGACGCCATGATCATGCTCGGCGGCGGCTACCTGCCGGATGACGACGAGCGGGCACCGTGGCTGCGCGACGCCAGGCGGCTGATGGGTCAGGCGCTGGACGACGGCGTCCCGCTGCTGGGCATCTGCCTCGGCGGGCAGATGCTGGCCCACGTGGCCGGGGGCGAGGTGACCGGCGACACGGGCACGCCGGAAAACGGCAGCCTGCCGGTCACGATCAGGCCGGAGGCCGCCGCCGACCCGCTCTTCCACGGGCTGCCGCCGGTGGTGCCCGCCGTCGAGCACCACAAAGACGCCGTCACCCGGCTGCCCGGCGGAGCCGTCCACCTGGCCGAGACCGGGGCGTGCCCATATCAGGCGTTCCGGGTGGGCGAGCGGGCGTGGGGGGTGCAGTTCCATCCCGAGGTGGTGCCCGAGCGCATGCTGACGTGGCAGGCCGACGGGTTCGACCCGGCCGAGGTCTACGCGCGGGCGGTGGCCGACGAGCCGGTCTCCACGCCGATCTGGCACCGGGTGACCACCCGCTTCGCCGCCCTCGTCACCTCCCGCGCCCCCGCCGCCAGGGCTTCGTGAGTCTGGGCGGCGCGCGGGGCCTGCCTAGGTGAGGGCGTCGGCGATGGCCTTGACGGTGGCGTGCCAGATGGGTGCGGCAGGGGTGATGACGTCGAAATGGTCACCCGGTTGCTCCAGGTACGTCACGTCGTCACCCGTCTGCCGGGCCAGGGCGGCGTGCCGGCGGGCGAAGTCGACCAGGTCGAGATCGTCGTCCCGGCCTTGCACGATGAGCTGCGGGGTGCCGAGGGGGAGGCGGTGAAGGGGGGACGAGGCGGCGTAGGGGTCCTCGTCGCCGGGCTGGGCCGGCGTGGCGGAGGGGGCGCCGTCCCCTGGCTGTGCCGAGGTGGCGGAAGGGGCGCCGTCGCCGGGTTGGGCCGAGGTGCGGCCGAGAGCGGCGGCGACCGCGCCGGCGCTGAGTTTGCGGCGGTCTCCCTGGACGAGGTCGAGCACGCCCGCCAGGGACACCGCCAGCGCCATCCGCGATCCGTCGGCCGCCGCCCGCAGCGCCAGCTGTCCGCCGGCCGAGTGCCCGGCGACAGCGATCCGATCCAGGTCGAGCGCGACCGCCGCCCCTTGGCCGGCCAGGGCCGGGAGGGTGGTCAGCGTGGCCAGGCCGGTGGCGATGTCCGCGGTGGTCGCGTCCCAGCCGTGCAGGTCGGGGCGGCGGTATTCGAGATTCCACACCGCGAAGCCACGTCCGGCCAGGTCCTCGCAGAGCTCCTCCATGAGGTCGGCGGCCCAGATCGAACGCCAGTAGCCACCATGAATCAACGCCACCACCGGCACCGCTCCATCTGAGGCGCGAGTGGCGATGCCGGTGGCCGCGCTGGCAGCGGCGATGCCGGTACCGGTAGCCGCAACGCGGGAGGCGACGGCCGCGGTGGCGGTGCCCGCTGAACCCGCCGAGCTGGTGGTGCTGATGGTGGGGAGGTACAGGTCTCCCCACTGTTCCGGGGAGGGGCCGTAGGCGATGCGACGGATGCCGGAGTGACGCGCCCGGTGGACGGCGTGCCGGATTCCCCAGGCCAGCCCCGCGATCCCGCGCCCGTGGATGTGCGTGGCCCCGTCGACCCGGTCGATGTCCACCCACACCACGACCGAGGGGCCGAGTGGCCGGTCGCGTGACGAGCGTGCCTCCTCCTCCGGTCCGGGAAGGACGACCGCCACGTCGTGATCCCGTACCGACGAGAGCAGGTGGGCGGCGTCGCGGGCGTGCACGACCGTGCCTCTCACCCCGAGACGGGTGAACTCGCGGTCGGCGATCTCCGAGAGCAGCCCCGCGTCCGCCACCAGGCCGGGGCCGACGGCCACCACGATCTCGTCAGGATCCACCCTCATACGGAGATACCTTAGGGCGGGTGCGTGTGAATCAGCTTCACCCTTGGCCCGCGAGTGTCGCCGAGGCGGAGGCCGTTCAGGACCGGCTTCGCGGGCAGGTCGAGCTGACGGGACCGGGCACGTTCGAACTGGTAGCTGGTCTTGACGTGCACTATCACGGTGACGACGAGGTGACGGCAGCGGTGGTCGTGCTGGACGGCGCGACGCTGGAGCCGGTGGAGCAGGTGGTGGCGCACGGGAAGGCGGCCTTCCCTTACGTGCCCGGCCTGTTCGCCTTCAGGGAGCTGCCCGCGCTGGTGGAGGCGCTCGAACGGCTCAAGGTGACGCCCGACCTGCTCGTCTGCGACGGGTACGGGCTGGCCCATCCGCGCGGCTTCGGCCTGGCCTGCCACCTGGGCGTGCTGACCGGCCTGCCGTCGGTGGGGGTGGGCAAGACCCCGTTCGTCGGGACGCACGAGCCGCCCGGCCGGGAACGCGGCGCCTGGACGCCGATCGTCCACGAGGGCGCCGTCGTGGGACGGGCACTGCGCACGCGACGTGGGGTCAGGCCGGTGTACGTGTCGCAGGGCCACCGCATCTCACTCGGCACCGCCGCCGACGAGGTGTTGCGGCTGGCGTCCCGCTACCGCCTCCCCGAGCCGATCCGCCACGCCGACCACCTGGCCCGCCACCCCTCCTGAGCCCTCCCCGGGCCCGTCAACTGTCCTGGCCGACCCCGCCCCCGGCCCGACGACCGTCCTGGCAGGCCCCGCCCCGCCCCGCCCCGGCCTGGCCGGCCGGCCGACCGGTACGGCCGCGGGACCGGCGCCCCCGCGGCCGGCCCCGGGGCCGTATCCCGTCCCCCGGGCGGGTCAGCGGCGCAGGGCCCAGACCAGGAGCCAGACGCTGAGACCGAACAGCGTCATCCCGAGCGGCACGTGCGCCGCCACCGCCCCCGACCCGCCCAGCATCGACTGGACGAACCCGAGCAGCAGGATCACCAGGCTGACCAGCGCGGGCCAGCCCGGACCCCGGGCCGGCCGCCACAGCAGGACGGCGACGACGAGCTGAGCCAGTGCCAGCGCGTGCACCGCGGTCGCGCCCATCCCGTGTGCTCCCGCCGCTCCCCCGCTCAGCAGTTGCCCGGCTGTCACGGCCTGGACGAGCACCGACAACGTGCTGAGCGCGGTGACGACCTTGAACGCGGTGGCGTACCCGCTGCCCTTGGCGACCTCGGTGACCACTGGCCTCTCCTTTGACCTAGGACGAAAGGTCTTCAGGATCCGCCCGGCGGGCGGTGGCCGCATCCGCCCCCGGTCGCGATCCGCGCTACATCAGCGGTCGTACCCGATCAGGCCGGCTGGTGGTCACCAGAGGATGGCAGGGGCGGCAGGACGGCCTGGGCGTCGGCGCCGCCGAACCACAACCCGATCATGAACGCCGCCGTCGCCTCCAGTTGCATCGCCCGTGCCAGGCCGCCGCCGTTCACGGGGGTGCAGCCGAGATCGGCGACCAGCGTGCGCGCGGCCTCCATGGCGGCCGGATCGTCACCGCACAGGGGTACGGCCAGCGGGCGGCCGTCGAAGACCGGAGGCGTGAGCCGCCACACGTCCACATGGCACAGGTTGAAGCCCTTCACGACATGCCCGCCGGTGAGGTCGGCGATCAGGTGGGCGAGGGGACGCGTGGGGTCATACCGGTCGGGGGCGGCGCCGTTCGTCACGTCGATGAGCGGCTTGCCGCGCAGTGCCGGGCCGGCGGCCCGGAGCGTGTCGGCCAGCCCTGCCTCCCTCACGGCCACCACCACGACGTCCCCGAACCCGGCCACCTCCGCGAAACTCCCGCTCCGCACCTCCACGACCGCACAAGACCGTGCCTCCCCCGAGGCTCCCCCTGCCGGAACGCCGCCCCTCCCGGCGCCCCGCGCGGCTGCCTGGGCGGTCATGTGGCACGCGCGTTCCGCGCTCCTGCCCGGGTCCCGCCCGCTGACCATCACCTCGTGTCCCGCCGCCGCCCACCGCGTGCCCAGCGCGTCCGCCATGCTGCCCGCGCCCAGGATCCCGATCCGCATGTTCCGTCCTCCGAATGAGGGGCTTTACTTGACAGCAGGACTGTAGGAAGTCCGTCGCACACCATTCGGTTCCTATCGGAAGGCCCGCGTTGTTCCTCGCCGACTGCCAGACCCGGCTGGCCTTCGACCTGCTCGCCAACACGTGGAACGCGGTCGTCATGTGGGCGCTGCGGCACGGCCCGCGCCGGCCGGGGCGGCTGCGTACGGAGATCGGCGGCATCAGCAGCAAGGTGCTGACCGAGACGCTGCGCCGCCTGGAGTACAACGGGCTGGTGACGCGCCACACCTACGCCGAGGCCCCGCCGAGGGTGGAGTACGAGCTGACCGACCTGGGCCGTACGCTGCTGGGCCCGATCGAGGCGTTCGGCGAGTGGGCCGCCGATCACGCCGACGAGGTGATGGCCGCGCAGGACCGCTGGATCATGACGGACCCGCCGTCCCCCGCCGGTGAGCCTGGCTAGACGAGACCCTCGCGAACAACTTTCTTAGACGGAGTGTTACCGAGCCATTACTCTGGGTAGCTAATCGACGGTTGTCCAACACCGTCACCCAGGAGGTCACATGCGTTTCGCCCCCCGTCGGATCGCCGTCACCGCGCTCGTCGCCGGCGGCCTGACCCTGCTCTCCGCCCCTGCGGCACACGCCGTCGTCGATCCCGTCCTCACCCTCACCTGCCTGGCCGAGGCCCCCAACGCCGCGCTCGGGGTGGTGGATCCGGCCGCCGCCATGGACCCGGCGTCCCTGCTCGCGCCGCCCGAGCTCCCCGCGACGAACTGCCTCGCCCCCTGACCACGCGGGCTTCCGGCACGGGACCACCCCTCGACACCGGTAACGGGGCGGCGGCCGCACGCCGGACGCCGCCCGGTCCCAGCCAACCGTTCGCGCCACCAGCGGGTGCACGAAGAGCCGCAGCAAGGAGTTCCGTTGAAGGTCCGAGTCCTGACCGCCGCCGCCGCGTTGGCGCTGGTCGCCGGCGCGCCGCCGTTCATCCTCGACGAGCTCGGCACAAGCGACCGTCAGCTCGTCGACATCCAGACCTACATCCAGCACATCAACGTCCTGACGTCCTAGTGCGGGTAGCGCAGCTGTCCGTGGCCGAGACGCCGACCGGGCCACGGACACCGCTCCGACGGGTCGGCTACTTCATGTTCTTCAGCCGGTGGATCCAGGTGCCGCTCTACCTGGGGCTGATCGTCGCGCAGGTCGTCTACGTCTGGCGCTTCATGATGGAGTTGCTCCACCTGATCCAGCTGGGCTTCGGCGGCTCGCCCGCGGAGACCACCGTCATGCTGATCGTCCTCGGGCTGGTGGACGTGGTGATGATCTCGAACCTGCTCATCATGGTCATCATCGGCGGCTACGAGACGTTCGTCTCGCGGCTGCGCATCGAAGGACATCCCGACCAGCCGCAATGGCTCTCGCACGTGAACGCCAACGTGCTGAAGGTCAAGCTGGCCATGGCGATCATCGGCATCTCCTCCATCCATCTCCTCCAGATCTTCATCAACGCCGCGAAACCCACCATCACCGACCGGGAGCTCATATGGAAAACCCTGATCCACCTGACCTTCGTCGTCTCCGCGATCGCGCTCGCCATGATCGACCGGATGATGGAGGGCGGGCGTCCGCAGCACGGCACGGGCGACGGGGAGCAGTCCGCCGCGACGTCGCAGGAGCGCCTGGCCGCCTAGCGCGGCGCCGGTCAGCGTGGCGGTGCGCCTGGCGGGGGGAGTGATGCGGGTCGGGTACGCGGTCGTCGCGGGGCTTGCGGCGGTGGCGTCGGCGCTGCTCGGCTGCCCAGGCGCGTACGCGGGGGACGAGACCCCCGCGAAGAGCGGCCCGGCCCCGCTGATCGGCGATGTGATCATCTTCAACGACGAGATCGTCGAGCCGGTGTCCCTGCCGCTGAGCACGTGCGGAGGGCTGCTGCCGGTGTTCAGCGCGGCGCCGTCCTCCTGTGAGGGCGCGTCGCGCGTGTCGGACGACGACGCGTGAGTCCGTACGTGCCCGCCCGCGGGGGTGGGCGGGCACGACGGCGCGACCCCGGCGAACGGGCGTCAGGCGGCGCGGCCGAGCAGGTCCTCCAGCACCACGGCGACGCCGTCCTCGTCGTTGGACAGCGTCCGGTGCTCCGCCGCCGCCAGCACCAGCTCGTGGGCGTTGGCCATCGCGTATCCGGCGCCCGCGTAGAGCAGCACGGCCAGGTCGTTGGGCATGTCGCCGAAGGCCACCACGTCGCGGGACCCGACGCCCCGCTCCCGGCAGAGCCGGTCGAGCGTGGCCGCCTTGGTGACGCCGGAGGCGCTGATCTCCAGCAGCCCCTCCAGGCCCGAGTACGTCACCTCGGCCAGATCGCCGATCGTGTCCGACACCGCCGCGTACATCTCGTCCGCCGTGCGGGACGGCGACATGGCCAGCAGCTTGACGATCGGCCGGTCCGCGCCGAAGACCGAGTCGACCTCGCGGTAGAAGGCCATGTCCTGCTCGATCCTGCGGGTGTAGGCGGCCTCGGTGAGCACGTTCCTGCCGGTCTCGACGGCCAGCCCGACGTCGGGCAGGGCGAGGGCGAGCGCCTCGGCGACCTTGCGCGCGGCCTGCGGGTCGAGCGGGCTGCTGGCGGTGATCTCGTCGGTGGCCAGGTCGTAGACGACGGCGCCGTTGCTGCAGATCGCGGTGCCGGTGACCTCCGCCTGGGCGGCGATCTCCCTGACGCCGCGCGGCGCCCTGGCGGTGACGAAGACGATCTCGGCGCCGGCCGCGCGGGCGGCGCGCAACGCCTGCGTGGTACGCGGGCTGACGGAGCCGGCCGAGCTGAGAAGGGTGCCGTCGAGGTCGGTGGCCACGATGCGGGGGAAGGTCACGGTGCTCACCAGGCGATTATCCCGTCCGGGCGACCACGGGTCATGACGTACGAAACGCTCTCCGGCGATCAGGCGGGCAGGGGCATGCGCAGCACCAGGCACGTGCCCTGGCCGGAGTCCTCGATGGTGAGGGTGCCTCGGTGGGCGCGGCGATCTCGCGGCAGATGGGCAGGCCCAGGCCGATGCCCTTGAGGTCGCGGGCGCGCGGTTCCGGCAGCCGGGCGAAGCGTTGAAGACGCGTTCGCGGTGTTCTGGGGCGATGCCCGCGCCGTCGTCGTACACCTCCAGGACTCCGGTGCCGTCCTCGGCCCTGACCGCGACCGTGACGCCGGTGGCGGCGCGACGCTCGGCGTTGTTCAGCGGGTTGTGCGGCAACCGGGAGATCAGCAGGGGGTCGCAGGGGACGAACACGGCCGGCCTCGGGCCGGCGCGGATCGGGACGCGGCCGGGGGCGCGGCGCCGGAGCTCGGTGCGGACGAGCTCGGCCAGGTCGGTGCGCTGGTGCTGGGCCGGCCGGTCGGCGTCCAGGCGGGCCAGGGTGAGGATGTCCTCGGCGATGGTGGTCGCCGTACCTCGGGGGCTCCGGCAGCGCGCTGCGGGCGATCAGATCGCCGCCCGCGGCGGGCACCCACATCGCCACGACGATCATGCACGTGCCGGGGAAGCCGGGCACGTCGTACAGCCGCCGGTCCATGGTCATGGGGCGGCGTGCGGGCACGAAGGCCGCCATCCGCGGCTACCCCGTACCCGCTCGGTCGCCGAGACGACCCGCCCTGCGGCGTTCACCAGTTGCGTCGCGGCCACCCCTTCGACGTGGATGAGCGGCGGCGGGGGGCGGTGGGCGAAGCGGTGCACCATCTCCAGGTGCGCCCGGTAGACGGTCTTGAGCCTGAGGTCCGGCTCGTCGCGGTGCTGGTGGTCCAGGACCAGCCCGCCATGATCACGGGCAGGACGAGCGTCACCAGGGTGGTCAGCAGCGTCATCCGCGCCCGGATGGACCACGGCGCACGCGTGACGCGCGCGGCCGTCCGCGATCCGAAGCCCGCGACCCGCCGGAGCAGGCCGGTCATGACGGTCCCACGGTGTCCCGCCCCCGATGGACACCCAGCACAGCGGCCACCTCTTCCGGTGCTCCAGGCTCACCCCATTCCGGGCGCACTTCCCCTGACCAGCGGGAACAAGCCTGCGGCGGGGTGAATACGGCGATTGCCCCGTTGCGGCGAATCGGGGCGGATCGGTAATAACCTACGCAAATGCTCTCCGAGGATCGTCCGGCCGACGCTCTCGCGTCCGTGTTCCGCTTCGCCACGGAACTGGTCGCCTGGGTGGCGACCCCGTGGGCGCTCGCCCCGTACTCCGTTCCGCCGGCCGTGCTCGTCGTGGTGGTGCTGATCGGGCTGCCGACGCTCTTCGCCACCCCGGGCGACAAGCGGCAGGTGATCGTCGCGGTGCCGGGCTACGTGACGATCCTGCTGGTCGTCCTGCACGTCGTGTTAGCGGTGGCGGCGGCGTGGGCGGCCTGGCACGCGGTCGCCGCCGCCGTGGTCTCGGTGCTGGCCGTGGTGACGGTGGTGCTGGAACTGCCGCGCTGGCGGTGGCTCCTGACGCACTAGACCCCTGTCCGGGAGCGGGCCGCCGTCAGACGCGCATCTCGGACGGGAGGCGCCTGGCCGCGTCGGTGAGTTCCACGCCCAGCAGTTGCCCCGAGTCGCCGAAGTCGAGCACGACGTCCCCCGCCACCGCCTGGTCCGCGGCCTCTCCGGGGGAGATCTCATGCTTCATCGCTATATAGGCGATGTTGCGGTCGTCGTCGACGCTCACGTACACCGTCCGCAGCCGCATCTCGTCCGGACGGTCGTCGGCCAGCAGCCCCTCCCTGGTCTCGTGCGAGCCGGCCAGCGCCGCCCTGACCATGACCATGGCCAGCTCGACCGCCTCCAGCGAGTCGAGCCCGGTGACCTTCCGCTCGTGCTCCCATCCGTCGAGCCCGTCGATCCGGTACGGGCACGACCACTCGCCCGTCGCCTCCTCGTACGGCAGGCCGAGCGTGACGACCACGTCACGCGGCGGATCGGTACGCAGCGCCAGCACCCGATGGGCGATCTCGTACATGTCTACTGATCTACCCGCACGACCGCATGTGGAAGACTCGGCCCCGCACCGGATGGGCATCGACGCCTCGGCACCATAATGTCGCGGGAGTACGATTCATGCCCACGGCACCCGCGGGGCCGCCTACCCGTGGTCGTGAGGGAGCTTTGTCACATGAACGATTCGTTCGGGGCGCGTCTGCGAGCCAGGCTCGACGACCGGGGACCCCTGTGCGTGGGCATCGATCCGAGCCCGGCGCTGCTCACCGACTGGGGGCTGGACGACTCGCCCGCGGGCCTGGAACGGTTCAGCCGCACCGTGGTCGAGAACGTCGCCGACGTGGTCGCCGCGGTCAAGCCGCAGTCGGCCTTCTTCGAGCGCTGGGGCAGCCGCGGCATCGCGGTCCTGGAACGCACCATCGCGGACCTGCGCGAGGCGGGCACGCTGGTGCTGCTCGACGTCAAGCGGGGCGACATCGACAGCACGATGGCCGCGTACGCCGAGGCCTACCTCGACCGCGGCAGCCCGCTGGCCGCCGACGCGGTGACGCTGAGCCCCTATCTGGGGTTCGCCTCGCTGGAGGGGGCGATCACCTCGGCGGTGGCCAACGACGCGGGCGTGTTCGTGCTGGCCCGCACCTCCAACCCGGAGGCGGCCGGGCTGCAGCGGCTCGTGGCCGGCCAGGTGCTGGCCGGGGCCACCGCGGCCAACGCGGGGCACTCGCCGTTCGGGCCCGTCGGGCTGGTCATGGGCGCCACGCTGCCGGAGCTGGAAGACTCGCTGACCGACCTCAACGGGCCCATCCTGGCTCCGGGGCTGGGCGCCCAGGGCGGCACTCCCGCCGACGTGGCCCGCCTGTTCGGCCCGGTACGGCACGCGGTGCTGCCGTCGGTCTCCCGGGCCGTGCTGGCCGACCCGAAGCGGCTGCGCGGCCGTACGCTGTTCTACCGCGACGAGTGCGCCGCGCACCTGTCGGGGGTCGTCGCCCAGGGCTGACCACCCGTTCAGAAGTGGGTCGTGATCCCGAACGTCTCGCGCAGCCTGGCCATGTCGTGCAGGTCGCGCTCCCTCGGCTCATAGCCCTGGTGGAAGGTCACCTGCTGGGCGGCCGACAGGCACGGCACGGCCACGCCCTCGATCACGCCGGAGGCGAAGGCGTCCGCCGGATAGGTGAAGGCGCCGCCGTGGTCGTCGAGCCGCTGCAGCGCCGAGCCGTCGGGGCGGAAGCTCAGCGGGTGCAGGTCCAGCTCGCGCCCGCCGGGCTCCGCCATGACGAAACGGGCGGGCCTGCCGGGGACGACGCCTTCGAGCCGTTCGGCGTACCCCAGGGCCTCCAGGGCCGCGATCACGGCGGGCTCCTGCTCCACCCGGTGGAGCAGGTCGAGGTCGGCGTGCGTCCTGGTGACACGCCCGACGAGCGCGTCGACGCCCCAGCCGCCGGCGATCCAGACCGCGCAGCCCGCCGCGCGCAGGGCCCGCAGCACCTCCAGGACGGCGCCGGCCTCGAACATCCGCGTCCTCTCCACCGGGTGATCGCCTGCAGAGGCTGTGATCGTACGCGAGCGCTCAGCCGGTCGCGTACGCGGCCCGGTCGATGGCCCGGTTGACCGCGGCCAGCACGGCGCGGACCGAGGCGGTCAGGACCGAGGTGTCCGTGGCCGCGCCCCAGCGGGTGACGCCGCCCGCGCGGACCTCGACGTAGGCGATGGCCCGGCCGCCCCTGCCGGGGTCGAGGGCGTGCTCGGCGTAGTGCAGGATGTCCGCGTCGAGACCGTCGGCGGTCAGCGCGGCGGTCAGCGCCGGCAGCGGCCCGTTGCCGGTGCCGCTCAGGGTGCGCCCGCTGGTCAGCGTCCCCTCGAACGTGTGCGCACCCGGCCCGGTCTCCACCGTGCTCCAGCTCGCCGGCGGGGCGGCCTCCCCCGGCGCCAGGTAGGTGGCGTGGAAGAGCTCCCAGAGCTGCTCGGCGGTGATCTCCGCGCCGCTGCCGTCGGTGGCCCGCTGCACCACCCGGGAGAAGTCCATCTGCGGGCGGCGCGGCAGTTCGAGGCCGTAGCGGGTGTTGAGCGGGCACGCGACGCCGCCCTTGCCCGACTGGCTGTTGACCCGGATGACGGCCTGGTAGTCGCGGCCGACGTCGGCCGGGTCGATCGGCAGGTAGGGCACCTCCCACGGCGCCCGCTCCGGCGGCACGCCCAGCTCGGCGGCCCGCTTGGCGTGGTGGGCCAGGCCCTTGCCGATGGCGTCCTGGTGGGTGCCGGAGAAGGCGGTGTAGACGAGGTCGCCCGCGTACGGGTGGCGGTCGGGCACGGGCAGGCGGTTGCAGTGCTCGACCACGCGCCGCACCTCGTCGATGTCCGAGAGGTCGATCATCGGATCGACGCCCTGCGCGTGCAGGTTGAGCGCGAGCATGACCAGGTCCACGTTGCCGGTGCGCTCCCCGTTGCCGAACAGGCAGCCCTCCACCCGCTGCGCCCCCGCCAGCAGGGCCAGCTCCGCGCGGGCGACGCCGGTGCCGCGGTCGTTGTGCGGATGCACGGACAGGATCACCGCGTCCCTGCGGGCGAGGTTTCCGTGCATGTACTCGATCTGTCGGCGTACACGTTGGGCGTGGCCACCTCGACCGTCGCGGGCAGGTTGAGGATCACCGGCCGGTCGGGCGAGGCGTCCCACAGGGCGGTCAGCTCGTCGCAGACCTCCAGCGCGTAGTCCGGCTCGGTGAGGTCGAACACCTCCGGCGAGAACTCGAAGCGGATGTCGCGGTCGCCGGCCAGGCGGCGACGTGGCCGGCCGCGTGCTTGATCAGGGCGCGCAGCTCGCGCCTGTCGTGGCCGAGCACCACCTCACGCCAGGTGGGGGCGGTGGCGGCGTAGAGGTGCACGACCACGCGGGACATGTCCTCGACGGCGGCGAACGTGCGCTCGATCAGATCGCGCCTTGCGGCCGTGAAGACCACCACGGTGACATCCTCGGCCACGGCGCCCGGCGTGGCCAGGTGACGGGCGAAGCCGAAGTCGGTCTGGCTGGCCGAGGGGTAACCGGTCAGACGGTCGGGCCGGCGTCCGGCTCCGGCTCGTCCTGAGCGTCAGTCGAGGGCGTCCTCGATCTGGCGGCGGGTCGGCATCGAGGTGCTGGCGCCCTCGCGCTGCACCGACAGCGCCGCCGCCACGGAGGCGAAGCACAGGGCGCGTTCCATGGGCATGCGCTCGGTGCGCGCCACCGCCAGCGCCCCCACGAACGTGTCGCCGGCCGCCGTCGTGTCCACCGCGTTCACCTTCACCGCCGGCACCCGCAGCCGCTCCTCCGACCGCGACCCGTACAGCGCCCCCTCAGAGCCCAGCGTGATCACCGCCTCAGGGACCAGCTCAAGCAGCGCGTCCATGGCCGCGTCCGGGCCCGTCACGCCGGTGATGGCGGCGGCCTCGTGCTCGTTCGGGACGATGGTCGTGACCGCCTCAAGCAGCTCGGCGGGCAGCGGCTGAACCGGCGCAGGGGTGAGGAAGACCGGCACGCCGGACACGCGGGCCGCCTGCGCGGCCCGTACGACCGCCTCCATGGGCAGCTCAAGCTGCAGCAGCAGCGCCCGGGAGCCGGCGATGGCGGCCAGGTCCTCGCCGGTGGGCCCGGTGACGGTGCCGTTCGCGCCGGGGACGACGATGATCGAGTTGCCGCCGTCGTCGTCTACCACGATGTGCGCGATGCCGCTGGGCCCGGGCACCTGGCGCAGGCCACGCACGCTCGCGCCCGCCTCGGCCAGCGTGGCGGGCATCTCCGCGCCGAACCCGTCGTCGCCGACCGCCCCGAGGAACGTCACCACGCCGCCCGCGCGGGCGGCGGCGATCGCCTGGTTGGCGCCCTTGCCGCCGGGCACGGTGCGGAACCGGTGCCCGGTGACCGTCTCCCCGCGTCGCGGGGCCTGGGAGACGTACGCGACGAGGTCCATGTTGGCGCTGCCGAAAACCGAGATCATGCCTTCATCATCTCCTGTGTCCTGGCCGCCAGCTCGGCCGGACTCACCCCGTCGAACCCGGTCAGGCTGCTGGCCAGGCTGTCGCGCAGCCGCCAGCGTTCCGGTACGCCGCCGTTGAGCGCGCCCGCGACGGACCCGGCCGTGGCGCCGGCGGAGTCGGTGTCCCAGCCGCCCGCCACCGCTCCGGCGATCGTCGCGGTGAAGTCGCCGCCGCCGTGGACCAGGGTGGCCGCGACGAGGGCGGCGTTGTGGATCGTGTGCACCCAGTGCAGGTCGCCGTGGCGTTCGTGCAGCAGGTCGACGACGCGTTCGAAGTCGTCCTCACGGGCGGCGTCGGCCAGGGCCAGGCGGACCGCCGCGTATAGCCGCGAGCCGCGCGGCACCACGGACAGGCCCGCCCGCACGACCTCCTCCGCCGATTCGGCCACCAGCGCGGCGGCGCACAGGGCGGCCGCGAACATGGCGCCGTAGATCCCGTTCGCGGTGTGGGTGAGGCGGGCGTCGCGCCAGGCGTACTCGGCGGCCGTGGCGGGGTCGCCCGGGTTGACCCAGCCGTAGACGTCGGTCCTGATCATCGCGCCGATCCACTCGCGGAACGGGTTGCGGTAGGTGGCGGTGGCCGGCGGCTCGACGCCGTCCAGGAGGTTGCGGTACGCGACGCGCTCGGCGGTGAACGTACGGCCCGCGGGCAGTTCGTCCAGCCACAGCTTGGCCACGTCCTCGGTGGTGAAGCCGCGGCCGTGCCGCTCCAGTACCGACAGGGCCAGCAGCGGGTAGTTGAGGTCGTCGTCCTCCGGGATGCCGTCCACGTTCTCGGCCAGGGAGTTGACGGCGCTGCGGCGGTTCCACGGCCAGCGGCGGGCGACGTCGTCCGGCAGGCCCTTCGCGGTGAACCAGCCCTGGATCGGCCAGTTGCCGGTGGCCTCGGCGATCTCCCTGATGCCCTCGCGCGGGATCTTCTCGACGGGCTTGCCGAGCACGCCCCCGGCCTCCCGGCCCAGCCACGCTCCCAGCACCCGCGCGGGGTCCACCGCGGCCCTCGGCCGCCG